>JANYBU010000308.1 GCA_025360665.1 Nitrospira sp. | reverse complement strand
GGCGCAACGATGGGACGACCAACCTGCGCCGTGCTGCCGGAATCACTGCAATCTGACACGACTGCCACCAGTTTTGGCTGTATTGGAAACCGCGTCTATACCGGGCTCGGGGACGATGAAGGCTATTACGCCATTCCCGGTTCAAAGGTGGCCGACGTGGTCCGGAAGCTGGCGATCATCACCGAGGCCAATCGTCAGTTGGAAGCGTTTCATCGAGCGCGCGCAGGGACTCCTTCTTAACATTCCAAGAGACCGACATGCCACGCCTCCTCCTGCTCTTACCGGCAACAACCTATCGAGCGGAAGCGTTCATTGAGGCGGCCCGCCTGGTACATATATCCCTGACCATTGGGATAGAGCGGGTTCCCGAAGACCTTCCTGTCTCGTCGGGCGATGTCTTATTGCTCGATGTTCGAGATCCGCAGGCTGCCGCTCCAATCGCGGTTGCATTCGCCCAACAGCATCCCATCGACGCGGTGATCGGAGTGGACGATGTCACGGCCGTCACCGCTGCCGCCATTGCGCAGGCGATCGGCTTGCCCCACAACTCTGTCGCGTCCGTCACCGCCGCCAGAAATAAACGCCAGATGCGCGAGTTACTGTCCGGACAGGGCATTCCCGTACCTCGACATAAAGTGTTCCCCCTCGACGGTGATCCACGGGAGTTCGCGAAACAGGTCGTCTATCCCTGCGTCGTGAAGCCGCTGATCCTCTCCGCCAGTTGTGGGGTGATTCGCGCCAATGATGAGGAAGAGTTTAGGGTTGCGTTCCGTCGGGTGGGCGCGCTCCTCACCAATTTGGGTCTGGTGGCACGGGACGAGCAGGCCCGTTGGATCCTCGTCGAGGATTTTATCCCGGGGATCGAAGTCGCATTGGAGGGTTTGCTCACACAGGGAGCACTTCAGCCTCTGGCGATGTTCGATAAGCCCGATCCGCTCAACGGCCCATTTTTTGAAGAGACGATCTATATCACGCCTTCCCGTCTCTCCTCCGACCTACAACAGAAAGTCGTCGCCTGTGCGGGTCGAACGGCGCAGGCGCTCGGACTACGGGAAGGGCCGGTGCATGGGGAATTCCGCGTGAATGAGAACGGGGTGTGGGTCATTGAATTGGCAGCACGAGCGATCGGTGGCTACTGTTCCAGAACTCTGGACTTTGCCTCCGGCATGTCGCTCGAAGAGCTGATCCTCCGCCACGCACTGCGGATGCCGCTCCCTCCCCTCACCAGGCAAGAGCAGGCAGCGGGAGTGATGATGCTTCCTATTCCGTACGGCGGCATACTGCGTGAAGTGCGTGGACAGGCCGAAGCGAAAGCGGTACCTGGGGTTGTAGAACTGACAATCACGGCTGAGCCAGGCGATGAACTGGTCCCGCTTCCGGAGGGGACACGCTACCTGGGGTTTCTCCTGGCACGGGGAAAGACACCGGAGGATGTGGAGCGGTCACTTCGGGGCGCACACCGCCGATTGACGGTGGTCATCAACGCCTCGCCGCCAAACGCAACCAACACATCGCCATCGTCAGCCCAATCCCAAGCCATGAGCTTCTGAATGCCAGGCTGCCAGGTTCCTGCAGCCTGACGTTCGCTAGCTCGGCTTCTTCCGAACCTCTGCGGTCATGCTCCGCGACCACTCGTCCAGACTCTTACCCTGTGCCGCCACGTCCGGGAGACCGGTCATATCGTGCACCCATGCGCCCTGCACGACCTCACCATCGTCCGTCACACCCTTCTTGATGGCCTCAAGCTCTTTATCAAACCGTTCGGAGGCCTGCTCAAGGATGCGCCTGATCTTCCACTTCGTCGTCGGTTTGCCATCCGCATCCAAGTCACAGCCGTAGTGGACGAGATCCACCTTTCCAGTGCTGAGCACCTTGGCTAACATGCGATAGGTTACGCCTGAATTGGACTGAACCAGCGCGGCCTTATAGAGACGCTCGCATTTGTCCGGATCCACCTCCAACGCCGTGAGATCCTCAATAACCTTGGCGGCAACTTCTGGGGCTGTATCGACCTCTCCCATAGTAGTCTTCCTCCCTGCAGGGGTTGAGTTTCGTGGTAATACCGACATGACCCTATCAGACTATTCTCGAACAGAGCAAGACGAGCACAGGCTGTTCAGAAAGTCCGTCTAGCAAGGCTGCAGCAACCGAACAACTGAACTCTGAACGATGAACGCGGAACGCTGAAGTGACAATCATTTCCTTGTTCATCGTTCATCGCTCACCGTTCAGCGTTTCTTGGCTGGCGGACTTTTTCAACAGCCTGCTAGATCTCCCCCTGAGACTCCGATACACTTCTACTCCTTGAAAAGGAGAGACCGATGCGAGAGGAACGGATGATCAACTATTATACGCTGCTCGAACTCTTACCCACCGCAACGGCTGCTGACATCAAAAAATCCTGGCATGAACAAATCCAGGTCTGGCATCCAGATCGCTTTACCCACGCACCAACCCTCCACAGGAAGGCGGAAGCCCGGACACAACTGATTAACCAGGCCTATCAAACCCTCAGTGACCCCATCGCACGCACACGCTACGACGCGACCGTGCAGCCTTCGTCCTCTCTCCAGGCGTCTCCACGCCCATCCCCACAATCGTACGCATCCACTCCGTCACGCCAACAAACCACACGATCACGGGAGGCACGCGGACCCCAATCGCTCATCATGCTCTCACGGACAGGCCAACCCAAACTCATGGTGCCTGCCATTCATCTCTACGTCGACCCTCGGGAGCACTTCCCCTACGACTTTCAAGACTTCGTACGCATCGCCGGAACCATTCGAGAGCTCCTTCCAGCCGGCAGCTATGCCATTGCCGAAGTACCCGAACTCTTGTGCATCAAGAGTATCGGCGTGGAAGAGCTCTACACGATCTTTTCGAATCCCTCCGACAATCGCCTGCCCTTTCTTCACGAACTCGAACAATTCCTCGCCTTCCCCTCTCGTATTCTTGTCATTGAAGGGACGCTCCAACACCGCAAAGCCGGAGGTCGCCTCAATCAATATCATAAGATTGGATTGATAGATTTCCTCGACGCCCTCACCGCGCGATATAGCATCCAGATCATCTATGCGGATACGCGTGACGAGGCGGAAGAACGGATCGCCAACCTCGCCGCCCTGCACTATGCCTACTATTTTGCCGAACAACAGGGATTCGGGCGCTGTCTTAAAGAGGATGATCTATAGCGAAGCCGTAAGAGCGTATGGCTGATAGCTGATGGCCAGACGATGTCAGAGGAAAAGAGAGTTGACCGCTAATGGCTCATGAGATGAGCAAAGAGAATTTCATCTGTTCTGCGACACGCTATCAGCCATACGCCATACGCTATTTGCTCTTCACTCCCTTACGCACGCGTTCCAAACGCGATCTGCCGCCACGCTTCGTAGATGACCACTGCCACTGTGTTGGAGAGATTGAGGCTCCGGTTTCCCGGGACCATGGGTACACGGATACGTTGTTGTTCGGCAACCGCTCCCAGAATCTCAGCCGGCAACCCGCGGCTTTCCGGACCAAACACGAAGGCATCGCCGGAGGCATAGTCGACCAGGTCGTAGCGTTGGGTACCTTTGGTGGATACGGCGAACAGGCGGCCATCCTTCACGCTAGCAGCACAGTCGGCCCAACTTTCGTGGACCATGATCGTGGCAAATTCATGATAGTCCAGTCCTGCTCGCAGCAATTGCTTATCCTCCAGTGTAAAGCCCAGGGGCTTCACGAGATGCAACCTGGCGCCCGTATTAGCGCACAGCCGTATGATGTTGCCGGTGTTCGGAGGAATCTCCGGTTGATACAGAATGACGTCGAACATGAGTACGTGACTGGTATGGGAGACCGCGGTTCCTCATTCATCCGCTGAGGGGCAAGTCTACTGCAAAGGCCCACTGGTATCCACCCGCTCCTTGGGGAGCGTAATTC
The DNA here is from genome assembly GCA_025360665.1 of Nitrospira sp. GTDB lineage: Bacteria > Nitrospirota > Nitrospiria > Nitrospirales > Nitrospiraceae > Palsa-1315. Next base: position 8,952 of record JANYBU010000308.1, on the reverse strand, counting down.
GTGAAACGTGAAGCATATCTCGCAAGCCAGGAAAATCACTGCGTGCGAACGACGAAATACGAGATACGAACGACGCGGAGCGGACGCGGTGGTGCATTTCACCATCGCATGGCTTCTTGGTATAGTAAATCTCCATCAATGTCCCCCCTGTTCATGGATAAATTGTTACCATTTCATATGCAAGACACTGTCGTCAGGCCAAGATATCACTCCATCGCAACGCTCCTTGGCCTGCCACTCGTGTTGACGTTGACGATGGGTCCCTTCACGTTCGCGGAGGAGTCATCATTACGTTCAGAGGAGCAAGTCGCCGAACATGCGAAAGCTGTGTGGGAGAGTGGTGCGATCAACCCTGCGCTCGTGATCCTTAACCAAGGGATTCAAGACCATCCTCACGCGCTCACGCTCCAGAAATTACGCGGCGATATTCTCACCACATCCAGAGACCTCCAAGAGGCGGTTGAGGCCTATGAGATGGTCCTTGCCAGGACGCCAACCGCATTGGATGTCCGGTGGGCCAAGTGGAGTGTGTTCATTCGGTCTGGACAAGGAGAGGAATCCATCGCCGAGTTAGGACGCATCGCAGGGGTCGATGTTCAGAATCCCTTGGTTCATCTGCGGCTGGCGCAAGAACTTCGAAAACTCGATCGCCTTGAGGAATCGCTCGAATCGTATAAGAAGGCCGTGGAAATCGCTCCGGAATTGCTCGGCTGGCGATTGGCGTTGGCCCGGGCGCGGTTTGACGTCCTGGATTATCAGGGCGCGGAAGGTGACGTGCAATACGTGTTGCACAAGGTGCCACCTGGTTCTCCTCTGGAGCTCCCGGCCAAGAGTCTGCTCTCACAAATCAATGGAACCTCCATCGATCGGGGCCGGCGCTTTGACCCCGTTCTAACCAAAGACATGACAGGAGCACAGCGCAAGGAATGGGCCTCCATTCGCGCAGAGGCATGGAGACTCTTCTCTATGGGTCGATATCAGGAGGCCGAGCCGATCTATCAAAGACTGCTGGCCCTCAATCCCAATGATCCCCTAGCCAATCATCAATTAGGGCTGACCCTCATGCAGCTTGGCCGGTGCAAGGACGCGCTGTCGGTGTTTGGGAAGATGTCCAACCTTGATCCCAGCGAAGAAGACTATGTGGATACGGTCTTTCGGATGGGCCAATGTCTCGTGGAGTTGGAACAGTGGGAAGACGCATTCGTCCATTTTCAAACCCTCCATGATGCGGCCGTCGAATTTGAAGAACACAACAAGAACGTTCAGCTCCCACCTGACACCCGTGTGTTAGATAGAAAGAAGCTCGCACGGTGGCTCGAAAAGGTGCGACCCCATGTTCCCGAATTGGCAAAGCTGAAGGCTGATGAGGCTGCAGACCGCGTCCCCTCCAGCGATCCTCTTCCTCCCACAGTCTCTCCGGAAGAAGAGCTGTACGCAAGAGCTGCCGAGCGGTTTACACCGCAGAAACCATTGGACCAGCGGGCCTCGCTCATGGGCAGAGACGCCGATTTCAGTTGGTTTCGATTTGTCATCCCGGCGAGCAAGGTCGTGCGGGACGATTTTCCCACCGGCGCCCATGAATTTATTCCCCTGAACCCGGGGGATAGCTTTCCCACCGCACAACAAGAGATCTACCTAGTCTTTGGACTGGTGTCGGCCTCGTTTGATGCAGTGCCCCTCACAGGACGCTGTTTTCTGGAAACATCTGAGATGACCGGAGAGCAACGCGCCGTCGCACAGGACCGAGTCATGACGACCATGAATGACCAGTCCGGGTATTTCATGTTAACCCCTCCTAAAACTGGATGGACAACGGGCCTCTACCACTGTGGGTTGTTCGCGGGAGAGCAGACGTCCGCAGATACCCTTGTGGACGAAGTCAGATTCCGTATCATTGCGCCAACCCGGTTGTCAGTGCAGGGCTCGTGAAACGTGAAGCGTATCTCGCAGGATGATTGACGATTGATTCATGCACCGGCTGACGCTTCACGAACGACGAGGACCGGACGCGGTGGGCGGCTGAGGCGTCATTCAGACAACAATAAGTCAATACTCATGCCGATCCCACTCCACGCTCCCGGACGGCCTTGCGATCGATCGAGGACAGCAGAACGGCTTGACGATTGTGGGAGTCGAACCCGCAATCCAATGGAAGTTCGGCGACGCCTGGGTCGCTACGACAGGCGTACGCTTCACCGTCGCAAGGCATAACGCGATCGACGCTATCTATCCGAACATCTCCCTCTGCTGGTACTGGAACCAGAGCGGCAACGTGAATGCGCTAAGCCATCTGTCGCGACCGAACCCCTGGCGGTCCCTACGGTGCTGTGGTACCGTTGGCCATGCGTCGCACGTCCGTCGGCTGGATTGCCCACCTCTCCATCGGCAAAAAACTCGCGCTTTCGTTCAGCGTGATCCTCATCCTGCTCATCGGAAGTCTCAGCGCATCGCTCTTCTATCTCTCCCGTGTGAATAGCTATGTCGATCGCCATCAGCGGATCACCATTCCCGGCGTCGTCACGGCGTCGGAAATGCTCCGTAACCTCTCCGACATGCAGACCCACATGCACCACCTCCTCGAACATCAAAACACGGCAGAGCAGACCATCAGTCTGAAGGCCATTGTGGAAATCGAGCACCGAACACTCACGGCACTGGACACCTATCAAGCCTCCCACGCTATCCGTACACATCCCGTGTTGTATGGCATGTTGCAACAGCACGGACGGGGCGACCTAGCCGATCAGGAAAGCCAAACGATCGTCGCCATCGCCGATGGAATGAGTGCCTTACGCGCTCAGCGGGAAGACCTTGAGGCTGCGACTCGCCAGCGCGGGAAGAATCTGTCGAACGCAGAACCGGTGTACAAACAGACCGCGACCAAGACCGCAGATGCGACCGCCTCGCTCATCGAACTTCACCGCATGATTGATGTGGAGATGAAGATCGAGGGCGATCGCCTTGTCGAGCAGGCACGGCTCATCGTCATTACCGTCGTCGGCCTGCTTGGACTTCTCGTCGTGTCGATCTACTTCATGATGAAGCGGCTTGTGGCCGCACCGCTTAATCGGCTTGCAGCCACGGCAGATCGCGTCGCCCACCATGACCTCACGGCCCAGTTTGAACCGTGGCCCACACGAGATGAGGTCGGCATCCTGGCGAATTCCCTGACGACCATGCTTGCAAATCTCCGCGAACGAGGCACCGCCCTCATCCGCAAGACCAAAGAACTCGAAGCCTTCACCTATTCGATTGCCCACGATTTGAAAGGGCCGTTGCGGGAAATTGAAGGCTTCTCCTCGCTGCTGGAGAAACAATTCGTGGACCAGGGCGACCCTCACGTCACACACTATATCGACGTCATCAGGAAGTCCTCATTACGCCTCACGCATATGATCGACGCCCTCCTCAAGTATTCACGACTGGAACAGCAGGACCTCCCACGCACCCGCTTCAACGTGTTGGAGATGATCAGCAGCCTGCTCGTCGACCGGCAAAACCAGCTCACCGGCATCACACCTCAGATCAGGGTCAATCTCCCCTTCGCCGATCTGTATGGCGAACCGGTGAGCATCCGTCAGGCCTTGGTCAATCTGCTCGATAATGCCCTCAAGTTCTCCCGCCATTCCCCAGCTCCGACTATCAGCATCGGGGGACAGCAGACACCGACCGAACGTATACTCTGGATACAGGACAACGGCATCGGCTTCGACGCCGACCAGAAGGAGAAACTCTTCGGTCTCTTCGAGCGGTTGCAGAATGCCCAGGAGTATGAAGGCACCGGCGTAGGCTTGGCCATCGTGAAGATGGTCGCGGAGAAACACGGGGGCCGCGTCTGGGCAGAATCGTCGCCCGGCAAAGGCAGCAGGTTTTTTCTGGCGTTCCCGGATGGCCAAGAAACTGTCAGCCTTCAGCTCACAGCTTCGGCCCTGAGGCAAGACTGAAAGCTGATTGCTGAGAGCCAAACCCATGCGCACACTCATCATCGACGACGAAGAATACATTCGCTTGGTGCTGGAGCGGGCGCTCCGCGAGGAGGGCTGTGAGGTGACCGCCGTCACGCATGGGGCAGCAGGCATCGAGGCCCTGCAGACCAGCACCTTCGAATGCGTCATCACCGATCTCCGTATGCCGGGCCTCGACGGTCGAGCCGTCTTGAAGTGGGTCCGCGAGCATCAACCCGACGTGGATGTCCTCATGCTGACCGGCCATGGCGACATCAAAGACGCGGTCGAGGCGATCAAGCAGGGGGCCTGGGATTTTTTGGTCAAAGATACGCCCTTCGACGCCGCAACAGTCAATGCCGCATTGGCCAGACTGAAGACCGTGCGCGCCCTCCGCAAAGAGAACCTCGCGGCCCGGCATGGAGGCTTCACGCGCGATGTCATCATCGAAGGACCAAGCCAGGCCTGGCAGAAGCTCAAGACCCAGATCGCGCAGGTCGCCCCATCCAACGCACCAGTCCTCATTCAGGGAGAAACCGGCTCGGGCAAAGAAATCGCCGCGCGGCTGCTCCATGACCTCAGCCGGCGAACCGGCGGACCGTTTCTCGCCGTGAACTGCGGCGCCGTGAGCCGTGAACTATTGGAGAGCGAACTCTTCGGCCACGAAAAAGGCTCGTTTACCGGCGCGACCGCCGCGAAACCGGGACTCATCGCCGCAGCCGAAGGGGGCACGCTCTTTCTGGATGAGTTGGGCGAGATGCCGGGTCCGATGCAGGTGAGTCTGCTGCGCTTCCTGGATCGTGGCGAGTACCGCCCCGTCGGCAGCACGCGGACGCTCCAGGCCAACATCCGTGTTGTCGGAGCCACGAATCAGGACATCCAAGAACTCGTGCACCAAGGCCGCTTCCGGGACGACCTGCTCTACCGCATCAATACCGTCACCCTGCGCGTGCCTCCCCTTCGAGAGCGGAAAGAGGACCTTCCGAAACTTGCAGAACACATCCTCTCGACCCTGCGCATCCCCGGAACCACGAAACGCACCCTTTCACCTGAGGCCCTGCAGACGCTGACCGCCTACAGTTGGCCCGGCAACGTGCGTGAACTGCGCAATGTTCTTGAGGGCATTGTGTTGATGAGCCATGGAGCGGGTCCGATCGATCGAGAAGAAGTCCTCGCGCTGTTGCCGAAAACCCGAAGCTCGTTTCAGACGGGAGATCTCACGCACCTGTCCCTGGAAGAAATCGAACGGCTCCACATCCAGCGCGTCCTCGACGCCAGCGACGGCAACAAAACCCACGCCGCGAAAACGCTCGACATCGACTACAAAACGCTCCTCACCAAGCTGAAGAAATACGGGCTCGCCACATGACCAAGGCCCGGTCAGCGTTCCGGACCCCACGCAGCACGAGCACGCACGTCAGAAATAAGCACGGACCTCGTGAGACGTGAAGCCCAACTGGTTGCTTTTGTTTGTTTGGTTTATCTCGTTTGTTTGGTTGAACCAGACTAACCAGATAAACCAGATGAACCAGACAGACCACAAACGACGAGGACCGGACGTGGTGAGCGGCTGGCGAGGCCGGACTTTCTGAAAAAGACTCCCAAATCTCCTTGTTCATTTCAATGGACAACTGACCTTGTATCCATCAAAGCCAAAGGGACACTCTTGCCTGGTCGGTTGCGTCATGGAACTCAAGAACGGAAACTCTTGCCGAGTTGGTTGCGACACACCGCTGAAATGCAGCCGTAATACACCGTTCCAGCATGCTGGCCTATCATTTTAATAGGCACACCCCTTGCTCACTTTCAGCACTTACGGGCATCGGTTCGATCGGCCGATTCGTCAGGCCTGGGGCAGCACAAGGACTGGCTGGCCCTTCAATCTAACTATCAGTGGGTCGCTGAGCATGGATTGCGAGACCCTCTGCTTAGCAAGGAGGTTTTATGTCTGTTTCAGGTGTGGGGTCTTCCTCTGTCCTGCAGTGGCTCCAAAGCTATCTCTCCAAAGCTGGGGCTGGAACTGCAGCCGGGAGCCAGTCGTCTTGTGGGTGTCAGCCGGCGAGTGACACCACATCGATTTCCCAGGACGCGGTTCAGTTGAATGCGAGCCAAGCTGTGCAGACGTCTGATCCATCTCAGACTTCGGGCGTCAAAGGGCCGCAAGGACACCACGGGCACCATCATCATGGTGGTGGGCAAGGTGGAAGCTCCTTTATGGATCAACTCGCCCAATCGATCATCACCGACCTCCAGAAAGCCACGGGGAGTGGAGCAACCTCGGGAGCCGGATCGTCGGATGCCACAGCGCAGGCGAGTACAAACGGCGGTTCGTTCCTCGACAAGCTTGCCAGTAAAATCGCCGAGGACCTGCTGACAACGTATCAGCAGGCAGGCGGAGCAGCTGGAACCTCTGCCCAATCCAGCGCCGGCAATCAGTTGAACGCAACCGCGTAACAAGAGGCTGAATCCTCGGCGGGCCTTCCGAACATCCGAAGGCCCGTCCCCTCTCCTTCTTCGGTATACATCTCGATCACACCCCTCTCTCACGTCCCTCAGACCGTGTCAGCACGCAAACCGCAAACAGGCCCTGACATTTTTTCACCCACATATTTCGCGAAACATAAAACGTAAAAGGTGAAACGTGAAGCCCAACTGGTTGCTTTTGTTTGTTTGGTTTATCTCGTTTGTTTGGTTGAACCAGACTAACCAGATAAACCAGATGAACCAGACAGACCACAAACGACGAGGACCGGACACGGTGGGCAGCTAGCCGAGCCAGCTAGTTAAACAGTCGGATAAGTAGCTGTTCGCGGCTCAATGAAAAATGAGTGGCGACATCCGCAGAATTGCAGAAAGTGTTCCAATACGGAGCGGGGTGTGTTGGGAATCGTGAGATGATGCTCGCTGTGCTCGTGGGTAGTGAGTCGAAGGGGGCTGCCGGTTTGGCGAGTGACGGAGTAGGCGAGCTTTTGAAGAGACTGAGCGAGATCACTTCCCGACAGATCGCGGGGAACCCTCATACGGCAATAACTTCTTCGCGGACGTGGTGAAGGCGGACGACCTTCGGAGCCTTCCCCTCCTCGAAGTGACAACGAACCGCATCGCGGACTTTACCAGGCAATTCGACGAGGGTATCCGCTTCCGTAAAGATTGAAACCCCAAGCGCACGTGCAAGGAACCCGCCCTCAGGAGCCTCTTCAACTACGAAGATCAATTCGGTCATTGCGACCCCTCAATAATGGAGCAGAAATTAGTTCAACGTATGGTATTCCCGTCAGTAGCCATTGACCAGCCCGTAGGGGCTTATAGCAAGTGACTGAGGGCTCGGAGGGAACACTGTATCTCGTAAACGGTGAGACATGAAACGTTTCAGGTTTTCAGCGAGAGACGAGATGCGATTGAATGCGCTGATGGCTGAAAGCTGACTGCTGATAACTTCGGTCGCAAGACATAAGCGACGCTTCACGCACGACCTAACCACTAACTTCCTCGATTGAGCAATACCGGCGATTCGCTTCTGCCCGAACGGTTCTTCAGAAATTCAATGAGTTCAATTCGTAACGTGCGATTGAGACGTTGCCGTGCCTCAAGTGGCAGGCGAAGAAACTCCACCCCAAACTGATGGCCCTGGACCCATTTGATGGTGCCGAGGTCAATGGACAGCGCCGGCGTCTGATTAGGGAGCAGGACACTCACGCGTACGTCACTGCCGCGGAGGACCTCTCGATCGCACATGACGGAGCACCCCATCAGCGACAGGTTGGTCAGGATGCCTTCGCCGACAAATGGAGCCCCACCGAAGACGACAGGATAGTGGAGCGGGAACCGATGATAGGTCCGAGAATAATGAGGTGGCGCCATCACAGCCTCCATGACGGAGGATTGTACCGAGGCTGGCACCGTGAGCGATATCCTACCTTGGGAGGGGGACCCTTAACCCGTGAGACGTGAAGCCCAGCTGGTTGCTTTTGTTTGTTCGGTTTATCTCGTTTATTTGGTTGAACCAGACCAACCAGATAAACCAGATGAACCAGACAGACCACGCACGACGACGACCGAACGCGGTGGGCGGCTGGCTGGCTTAAGACTCTCCCTTTGCTCGCTCGTTCCAGATCGTCGGATTTCGCTTCGCGTGAAAGCAGGCCAATACGGTAATCGTATCGCCTTCTCTCACATAAAAGACGCCGCAGGGAAATCGGCTCAGGAGCGCCCGTCTGATATCGCGGAAAACCACCGGATGGCTTTCATGGAGACGTTGAATAATTGCAAGGCACGCATCAAGGGACCGGAGAAACGCTTCTCCCAATTCAAGACCGCGTTCACGGTACCAGGCGAGTGCCTCGAGCACGTCGGCTTCAGCTTCACGCCGGAAGCGAACCCGGATCGTCAGCCCTTTTTATCCAGATAGGCACGAACCTCTTCCCACGACTTGGTTGAGGCAGGGTCTTTCGCATGCGCGTCCCGGCGAAGATCGAGTTCTCGCTTTTGCGCATCCGTGACTGGAAGGGTTTCCGGAGAAGCCACGATACTATCCCAGATGTCTTCAGCAAGTTGCACTTGCTCAGACACGCTCAATTTGAGGATTTCCTTGAGAGCCAGGGGAGACATGAACCTATTTTCTCCTTTTTCACTCAGCGAGGCAAGTATCTACCCCATGAGGAGCTGATGGCTAATGGCCTATGGCACGAGCAAAGAGAATCCCGTGTGTTTCTGCGACCTGCTATCGACCATAAGCCATATGCTCTTAGCTTCATGCGAGATACGAACGACGAATACTGAGCACGGTGGGCGGCTGGCGGGGCTGAGCGTTCAGGTACCGTGAATCACGCGTTCATCAGGCGATCGTGTCAGGTCTTGGGAGATGCGTCCGTGAGCGCAAGGTATGCCGCTTCAATTGGCTGACGAGGTAGAGCACAATGACCAGGTTCAACAGCAGCACGCCGACCCGAAGCAGCGACACCCGTTCAATGACCTCGTAGAGTTCGAACGGAAGCAGCAGGCTCGTCGA
>JANYBU010000110.1 GCA_025360665.1 Nitrospira sp. | reverse complement strand
GGGGGCTCGCCCCAACACCCGCGCCATCATCCGCAACGTATGGCCATGGGCCAGGCCCAGGCTCAAGGTCTCACGGTCTTCCGCACTCATGTGTCGATAGGATTTCTTTGACATGGCAACACCTTAGCCCATCAGGGCCTGTCGTGTTGCACTTGGAGTTAGAACTCAAGCTTCATTAACCAGGCGCTGCTAAGGCCATTAGAACTGCTCGGTCGCCAGGTGCTGACCGAGCTCCCCAATGTGCTCGCCATGGGCATTATCCTGCTCGGTGGCCTCTTCACCGCATGGGCGTTCGGTTCATTCGCTGAACGGTTGTTTCGCTTGATCGGATTCGACCATCTCTGTGATCGGCTGGGGATGAATGCGGCGCTCCTGCGTGGAGGAGTCAAGACCGATCCCTCTCGCCTCGTCGGTCGCAGCATCTATTGGACGGTGATTGTGCTGGCATCCATCGCGGCGTTAGGAGCCCTAAACCTGACTCCGATCAACCAGTTCGCCCAGTCACTGCTGGCCTATGTGCCCCATCTGGTCACGGCAGCGGTCATTCTCCTGGCCGGGTACTTTCTCTCGAACTTTGTATCTCAGGCCGTCCTGATTGCCGCCGTCAACGCCGGACTACCTCCCGCCCGACTCATCGCAGCCTGTTCTCGATGGGGGATACAAGTCCTCGCGGGGGCCATGGCGCTAGAGCAACTCGGCATTGCCCAACACATCGTCGTCGTGGGATTCGGCATTACCTGGGGAGGGATCGTGCTGGCCGGCGCGATTGCATTCGGACTCGGCGCAGCCGATCTCGCGAAAGAGTTCTTGCAACGACGGCTGGTGCCCCGATCCAAATCCAGCACGGTCGATGATCTCCATCACTGGTAACGGCGCAAGAACATGCCTAATTTGATCGTCTATACAGACTTGGATGGCTCGCTCCTGGATAGCACGACCTATTCCTACGAGGCGGCCACACCAGCCCTCACTGCCCTCCGCGAGCAAGGTATTCCGCTCGTACTGGTGTCGAGTAAAACGCGCGCGGAAATGGAACCACTTCGACAACGCCTCGACCATCGTGACCCCTTTATTGTCGAAAACGGCGGCGCGGTGTTTGTTCCTCCTGGCCTCTTCGACTTCCCCTTGGAACGCATGCGAACCAGATCTCCTTACCAGGTCATCGAATTAGGCCTGCCCTATCACATGCTGCGAGAAGTGCTGAAACAAATTGAAGATGCTGTTGAAACGCCGTTACAGGGCTTTGGCGACCTGTCGGTAGAATCCATCATGCAGATGACCGGACTCCCACATGCCGACGCCACCCTGGCCAAGCAACGGGAATACGACGAGCCCTTTCTCCTGCAAGGCCCTCAGGCGCTCATCGAAGAAGTCTGCCGGCAAATCGTCACCCGAGGCCTTCGATGGACAAGAGGGGGACGGTTATTTCATCTGATGGGGGAGAACGATAAGGGGGAGGCCGCTTCCGTGCTCCTACGCTGCTACCATCGCCAACAGCGCATGAGCGGACAGGCAGAGCGGATCGAAACGGTTGGGATCGGGGACAGCATCAACGACGCCTCCCTGCTCGCCATGGTGGATTACCCGATTCTCGTCCAGAAACCAGACGGATCCTATGACTCTGATATCCACCTGTCTGGAACGATTCGTGCGGCCGGCATCGGGCCGGTGGGATGGAATGAAGCTGTCCTGGAACTATTGGCACAGGTATCGTAGTGGGAACCGCCTGAACCCGAATCACGACTGAACGATCCGTCAGCCAAAGCTCATGGCCAAACTCCTTGCCAAGACCCATCATGAGGATGTCTCAGCCGTCCATCTGTTCTAACAGGATGCTGAGAAAGTCTGCCAGCTCGGAGAAGGCTGAGACTACGGTTGAGGTTCAGATAAAGAACGTCAGCTCTTCGCTCAACCTCGACCTCAGCCTACCTCGCTTGCTGCGGCCTTCTTGGAGCAATGCGCCAGGCCCTCTCGCGGCGAAGGCTATCCAACTCCGGGAGGCAACGACTGATTAGATGACCGTCATCGACTAGATGATCGCCGACTATCAATCAGTGCCGATACCCCCCATGATCTCATCAATCCTCTTCAGGATTAATGATATGGAGGCCCGCCGAATGACAGGCCGTCAGCAATTGCGTATCGGCACTGACGACGGTCAGCCGCAAGGGCTTCAGTTCCAACGCCAGCGCCAAATGCAGGACCTGTGGTGACCGGAGCGCAGGATACTCCAACGCAAGTTCTTTGGTCGCTATGTACGTCTGCATCGTCGGGGCAATGAACTGGTAGAGACCCTCCTGAGACTCTCTCTCGAACTTATGGATCACCGAGTAACAATCGTCTCGGGTGATGTCTCCATGGTGGGCTCGATTCGCGAATGCCGTATAAAAATCGGTCACGGACCACGTCGGCAGAATCGCCACTTTGCTCCGCTTCACCATGAGCCTGCTGATGATGCGTGTGCCGCGCTCCATGCTGTACCGTTTCACCAAAGCGGTTGAGTCGAGATAGTAGTATGGCATGCGATTACACTCTCCCCTTCAGAATGATGGCGGCCAAGGGGCCCGACATTTTCGAGAGCCGATCCTGGAGTTCATCCAGCGGCAGCTCGTCATACCCCTCCTTACGGAACTTGTCGGCCAGGTTGCCCTGATTGAACGACGCCGTATCGTTCTTGAGCCGCTCACCCAGCCGGCGTTTCGCCAAGCGACTGGGAACCCGCTTTTGTGTGACCGTCAACCCGCGGCCACGGCTGCGTGGTGCGCGAGTTGATGTTCGTTCTACTTCCGACTTCGATTTGGCCATACCCTTCCTCTCTCTGCGTTAGTGGGGTGCTGACGCCGGCGTAGATACCAGCCCGTCCCGCGGACATCCCGCTGGCTGGCTCGCCTGTGCCGGCAGTTCCGACTCTCCATACACATGCGCCGCAATGGCCTTCGCCACATCGGCAGAAAACTCTTGCTGCATGACACGCACAACTTTGGCTGTGGCCTCACGCTCCGACAGATGGCCTTCCTTTCCGCCCTTTGACAAGGCGCCGACCACCCGCTGGCTGGTCAAATCCACGACTTCGAAATCGCTGCACCAGCGCACAAACTTAAACTGTGGATCGCGCACGTCGATCGGCCACACCCTCACCACGCCCCGCACAAGCAACTCTGGAGAAGGCCCGCCGGAATCGCTGCCGTTCGAACGATCCCCTCCCCACGGCCGACTCGTGACTTGGAGCCCTTCCTTCAACAGTCCCTCCGTCAAGGCACGTTGCGCCGGTTCAACCTGATCGCCGGTCATCGCAACCGCCAGCACCAGATTCGTGGCAAGGAACTGTTCGAGTTCGTGCGTGAGCTCGCTCACGCGGTAGGCCGCGGCGGTACCCTGCCCGCTCGGTCGAATCACGCGAAGGTCGGCATTATAGGTCTCCCGCAGCACCAGATTTCTGGCAGCCCGTCTCAGTGCTCTGACTTTTGCCAGCTTATCGGAGGAGCGATGGGCCTCCTCGACATCGTCACTGATCGATCGGTCCAGCTCGGTAATCCGTTCCATGAACGCGATCTCTGCCTGAGGCCGATGCATCCCCGCCAATGCATAATGGAGTCCATTGTGCACATCGACCCACCGATCGACGATCAGGACGTTCTCCAATACTTTTTCGGTCGACACACGGGTCAGATTGTCGAGCGTCAAACGTCGTTCAGCGCTGCTGTGTCCGCGCTGTTCGATCACCAGATACGATTCCCAGTCTTTCGCTTGCGCACTAACCTCGGCTTTAAAAATACGGGCCAACGCTGCATAAGCGTGATCCTCAGCTGCCGGGCGACTCTCCGCCTGTCCCACACCAACGAGATATTGTCCGGACGGATAGGTGGCACTCACCCCATCGATCCAGTCTGGTTTCGTTTGTCCTCCAAACCATGCACAGCCTGATAGTGCGACCAACGCCATCAGCACCACCCCGATTCGGCTCACGAACCACGATTCGCCTATCATGGCATTACCCGTTGAAGGAGCACGGTAGTCTCACCTGGCCCGAGGGACAGGGTCCGCCTGGCCTCAGGCTTCAGAGGGTCATGAGACCCATCAATTAACTGATCCTGCACCTGGTAGCGGCCCGGTGGAACCCAGACCCGCGCGAGATGGATTTCATCGGGTAACGTCTGCCAGCTCCGCTTGTCGGCTTCTTCCGATGCCACCGCCAGTCCTTTCGTCAGCAGCCCAACGAGAAGACCGACCCACGGCCCCGCATCTTTCCCCGCTGCCTGCTGAGCCCCTCTCGTCGCTCCCTCGGCCAGCGCGAACTTCGTGGCAGCACGGGCGAGGGCCTTGACGGTTATTCCAGCCATTCGTTCAGATAGCGCCTTATCTGCCAAGGCCGTCACGTTATGCACCAACTCAGTGTTCAGCGTTACTCGCGTGCCACTCTCCGGAATGAGGCTCACCGTATCGACAGGCACGTGCGTCTTCTGCGGGACAAGCCGTGGCAAGGCCACGCGAACAACGCGTCCGTTAAGGCCATACAAGACCGTGTCCACCGCCTGATTGGAATGTTGGGTCGCCTGCGAGAACCCGCGGTTGAGGAGCACCAATTGGAGTGCATTGAGACTGATCGGTAGGTCAAGAAACTGATCCTCCTTGCGTGGCGCACGACCATTATAGCTGATCACGACAACTTGAGCGAGGTGTTGCAAGGCCTGACTAGTCTCCCACCTGGTATCAGGAAACACGTGTTGGTACTCGGCCAATTCTTGAGTGAAGTGCAGCGCCTCGGCCGTTCGTAATAGATCTGCCCGAAGCTGATGCGGAACGGTCGTGTGTGACCATGCGCGGGTGGACTCAAAGGTCTCATACGCATTCCGATAGGCAATAAACGCATTATTCACATCGCCGGTGCTCTCATAGAGGATGCCGCTCAGATAGCGCGCAAAGCCGTCTTCCCGATAGGCATTCTTCTCCTTGATTCGATCCGACAGGACGTTGAGCCGATGGTCGATGAGTCGGGCTTCGACCAGCGCATCTTGCCACTGCCCCAACACTGCATAATTGAGTGCCTTCAGCACGTTGATCAGCACCTGTTCGTAGGGATCACCCTCATAGGGTAATGCCGTATCATTCGTCATGAACGCGAGGGTTTCCGTTCGAATCTTTCGAGTGTAGAGACGATCCAGCTCCTCCTCAGCCTGTTCCAATACGGTGTTGCTCTGTTGATAGTCGCCCGCGAGTTGAAGGGTCATCCCTCGATCCATGCCATAGAGCACGCGGCTTTTTTCGCCATACTCCTTTTCATCCCGCTGGATGATGGCATCGGCGCCCTTGGGGTCGTGGGCGCGAAGACTCGCTTCGATGAGGAGATACCGATTGACCGAGGGGCCACATCCGGCAAGCAGCACGAACGCCAGCACGGCAAAGAGAGACTGAGTGGAAATACAAAAGCCCCACCGTGCCGGAACAAAGGCGGTGGGGCGTGAGGCAAGAGGGCTCAACGGAGGTTGCAGAGCCTAAAAGATGGAACGTTTCTTTTCGATGACTTTCTTGATCTTCTTCTGACCGTACCAGACCTTGGCGTTGCTCTCCAAATCCACCATCTGCAGATCGATCTGGTAGAACACCGCCTTCGTCCCCTCGGCCTCGTCGAGAATCGTCGCAATGGTGCCCTTCATCATGTAATCGGCACCGATCTCTTTTCCCGGCGCTTTCTGCGTATCCTCTCGCGCGTACATCGCTTGCTCTTTGCGCTCGGTGCGAAGTTCCTCGCGATCTCCCTTTCCTGCCACAAACGTAACTTTTTGCGAGTTCGTAAGCTCACGTTCAAGATCGGCCACAAACGTGTTGACGTCGATATGTTCGTGGCTGTTGTTCATGATAGCCCCGACGACGACGACCGGTTGGCGCCGCTTCGAACCAGAGAAGTTGTTGAGCCACGGATACTCCAGCGCCTCTTTGACCATAGACTCCGCGACCATCCTGGAATCGGTATCGTTCCAACGGCCGCTTAGGTCCGTGACGACCCCTGAGTCGATCCTAGTTATTTTGGTCTCCTGCGCACAGCCGGCCAGCGACAACACCACCAGCGCAGCGAGCCCGATTCGTCCTCGATTCACCACGATCACGCGACACCTCCTCACAAATGCGGCAATTGGCGGTCGATCAGAAGACGCCCTTACCGCGGCGCCCGTTTGTCTTCTTCTTTCTCAAGCCGCTCAAAGAGCTTATCCGCATTCTTTCTGACGTAATCACGAACCTGCGCATTCAGTTCCTTCGCCTTCTCAAGATTATCCTTCATCTCCTCGAGATTCAGCTTGGTCAACACGTAGTACGTGTTCGTTTTCTCATCCTTGTAGCGCTCAATGGGACGCACGCCGCTGAGAGTCGTGGTCGTCACCGTCTTAATGGCCCGCTCGACATTCTGCTCTTCCGTGTTCTTGGTAAAGTCTCCCGCCGTCGTGGAGGCCGCATAGTCGCGCATCAAGTAGCCGGTATAGGTTTCAAACGTCTTGGCGATTTCAGCTCTGGCACGATTTTCAGCGGTGTCCCACGCCAGGGGCTCATTTCGAACACCGGCCACGGACCCGACGCCATAAAACGCTTTACTATCTTTCTCATTAAACGCCCCTGAACCTTGCTTCACCCACTTCGGAGGACCGCCGCAGGCAGCAAGTCCGATCAGCAGGGCGATAGCGACTCCTCCCCCGATCAACCTCGACCTGAACCCCAGTACCCTATTCATCCGCATGCCTCCTTGGTGATGACCAGAACGGTGCGACGGCGACGTAACAGCCAGCAGATGCCGACAACGAACGTTCGAGAATTCAAACGAAATCATGCTACCATGCACCCCCAAGCCAGTCAA
The DNA here is from genome assembly GCA_025360665.1 of Nitrospira sp. Taxonomy (GTDB): domain Bacteria; phylum Nitrospirota; class Nitrospiria; order Nitrospirales; family Nitrospiraceae; genus Palsa-1315. The sequence continues at coordinate 8,757 of JANYBU010000110.1, read as the reverse complement.
CGCAATAGACGGCCGATGATTGACCGTCTCACTGTTCCCTTAAGGGAGGATGCCCGTGGCAGACGTTCAGATCGATGACGGTATCATTAAGATTCTGAGTCTGGAAGTTCAAGATTCCAAGGCGGCCGCAGTCCTCGCCGAATATCCTCAAGTCCGCTGGGCAGAAATTACTCGGAAAGCAGTCAAGATAGGGCTGGGGTATCTTAAGGGAGGCGAAAAACCCTAACAGCAGGCTGCTGAAAAAGTCCGCCATCTTCGTTCTCGCCTCGAAAGCATCCTCAACGTAGCCCAAGGCTACGCCTCAGGTGCTTTCATCGGCGGCGGCCTTGCTGGACGGCCTTTGGGGACATCCTGCGGGAGAGCTATCCTGTTGTGCCACAGGTGCGGATCATCGAAATTCTGGCGTATTAAAATGGTTTTTCTGCAACCAGCTAAGGCTAAGGCTTCGAGGGTGTGGCTGGAGCGGGGGATGTTGACTGTGCGATAGCAGCCCTAGCACGGGCATGATTTCCCCCTAGTTCGAGATAGCGTGTGAAAGCCTCGACCGATTTCGATTGATCCTTTATCTCGTCGGCGTAGAGGATACCCAGCGAGAAATAGACATCCACATAATTGGGATTGACCACCAGCGCCTCCCTCATGGCACGCTCCGCCTCTGCATACTGCCCACGCTTTTCGTGAATCAACCCGAGCGTATACTGAGAATCCGGGTTCTTCGGCGCATACTGTATCGCCAGCTTCGCCGTCGACAACGCGTCGTCAAGGTTCGGCAGCACTTCTAGCAGCACATAACTCTTGAGCACATAGGCGTCGCCGAACGTGGGGTCGTATTCCAGTGCGTGATTCAGTCGCTCCAACGCTTCCTCCGACGATTTCCCGGTTTGGAGAAGTGCGAAGGCCTGTTCATACTGCATCTTCGCAAACTGCCGTCGCTCGGACGGAGACTGGGGCTCTGCCCCCATGATAAAGGCGGCCTTTCGGCCCTCGCTCAACACCGTATCCCCGTCCCCTTCAAGCTGCACAAAGACGGGATGCTGGGCGCCCTTGGACCGTTCCAGAACTTGTTGCTTCACATAGTCTCCGACTTCCGAGGCCATGAGCCATCCGTTTTTATTACGATCCGCCATGCCACTCAACCCGTTTATCAGTACCTGCACGAAGAGACTCCTCCCATTTTCCTGACTCAAGGATTCACCCTTATCGCCCGCCATTAACACTTGCACGGCTCGCCGCTCTGTATCGTCTTCCGCTGCCAATCGCCCTTCGAGGGACAGTGGCTGAGCCGTGCTCACCTCCCACCCGCGAACCGCGGCATTCAAGAAGAAGAGAGTATGTTTGGACGCGCTACGCCGACTGAATTCTTTCAGCTGTTCAAACGTCACCGATTTAGACACATTCCCCATCTGCGCATCCCAGGGAACGAGATACCCCAGTTCCTTGCCGGCAAGATCCTGCGTGACACCCGCATGTCCGACGAAATAGAGCACGAGCCGATCATGTCGACCCACCTTGCGGGGTAAGAAATCCGAGAGCGTCTGCTGCAGACGGCGGAAACTCACATCCTTGTCGTAGAGTTCAACAACCTCGTCGAAGCCCAGTTGGCGGAACGCCTGGGCCACCGCTTTGGCATCCTCAATCGCACCCGGAATTTTTGGGGCCAGGAGATAGTTCTCCACCCCAATGACAATGGCCCACGACTTGTAATACAGCCCTTCCGGCTTCCCCAGTTGGGCGGACGCCGATGGCGGAGTGAGCATCGCTACCAACGAGTATGCGAGAAGCGCGAGAAAGAAGGATCGCGGTTGTCGGTGCACGATCGGCAACATCAATTGGACCAGCCTCAGTGTGTGACGCGTGTTAAATTCAACGTACTCTCGCCTCTGCGCGACTGTCAAGAAACGGCAGACCGATGTCGCGGCGCAGCCGCAGGGCCACAACGGGGTCCTGCATTCCCCCTCTCCCGTACCAAGGTATGGTTGAGTTCCCCCCCGCCCCTGCAGCATAATAACCAAGTTTTACTTTCCGCCTCGACCTGAAGGAGTCATCGCACCATGTCAGAGAAAATCGATACCCTCCTCAAGGAAAGCCGCGTATACCAGCCGACCGCTCAGACCAAAGCCGCAGCGTATATTCAAGACTATGAAAGCGCCTACAAGAAATCAATTGCCGACCCTGAAGGCTTCTGGGGCGACGTCGCCAAGGAACTGGAGTGGTTCTCCCCCTGGACCAAGGTCCTGGAATGGAATTATCCCTGGGCCAAATGGTTCGTCGGCGCCACCTGCAACATTGCCTATAACTGTCTGGACCGTCACGTCAAAACCTGGCGCAAGAACAAGGTCGCCATCATCTGGGTCGGCGAGAACGACCAAGAACGGGTCATCACCTATGGCGAGCTCTACCGACAGGTCAATCGTTGCGCGAATGCGCTTAAGAAACTTGGGCTCACGAAGGGAGACCGGGTCACGATCTATCTTCCGAAAGTTCCCGAACAGATCGTCGCCATGCTCGCCTGCGCACGCATCGGCGTCATTCATAGTGTGGTCTATTCCGGATTCAGCGCCCCGGCCCTCGCGAACCGCATTCAAGACGCAGAAGCTAAACTGGTCATTACGGCCGACGTCGGGTTTGACCGGGGAAAGGTCCTCAACCTCAAGTCGGTGGTCGACCAAGCCGTCGCCAATTCCCCCACCGTCGAACGGGTCGTAGTCTTACGGCGTCAGACCCCTGGAATAACTCTATCCGCGCCGAAGGAAATCGATTGGCACGACTGGCTGAAGGACGAGAAGGCGGTCTGCGAGGCCGAGCATCTGGATGCAGAACATCCGCTGTACATCCTCTATACGTCCGGCACTACCGGGAAGCCGAAAGGCGTGGTCCATGTCCACGGCGGCTACATGGTCGGGACCTACATCACCACGAAATACGTCTTCGATCTCAAAGAAGAGGATGTCTACTTCTGTGTGGCCGACCCAGGCTGGGTCACCGGTCACAGTTATATTGTGTATGGTCCCCTCCTCAACGGCGCCACGATCCTCACCGCTGAAGGCAAGCCGGACTATCCAAACCCGGGCCGCTGGTGGGATCTCATCGAACGCTACGGCGTCTCGATTTTCTATACGACCCCCACCGCCATTCGCCTGCTCATGCGCTATGGAGAAGACTGGCCCAAGAAATATGATCTCTCCACCCTCCGCATCCTGGGCAGCGTGGGCGAACCGATCAATCCGGAAGCCTGGGAATGGTTCCATCGCGCAACGGGCGAGAACAAACCGATCATGGACACCTGGTGGCAGACCGAAACAGGGTCCATCCTGATTACCCCCCTGCCGACAGTCCCCTTGAAACCAGGCTCCGCCACGAGGCCCTTCCTCGGCATCGAAGCCGATGTCGTGGACAGCGCAGGCAACAGCCTCCCCGCCAACACCGGCGGCTTTGCCGTCATCAAAAAGCCCTGGCCCTCGATGATGCGGACCATCTACAAAGATCCGGAACGCTACAAGACCTATTGGAACACGATCCCGAACTGCTACATTGCCGGCGACATCTGCCATAAAGATGAAGACGGCTACATGTGGTTCATGGGCCGTGCCGATGACGTGATCAAAGTGGCCGGCAACCGGCTCGGCACCGCTGAAGTGGAAAGCGCCCTGGTCAGCCACCACGCCGTGGCGGAAGCTGCGGTGATCGGCAAGCCACACAAGCTCGTCGGCGAGTCCATCAAGGCCTTCATCATTTTGAAACAAGGAGAAGTGGACAGCCCGGCCCTGATCCAGTCGATCAAGGATCAAGTGTTGAAGGAGTTGGGCAAAATCGCCGTGCCATCCGAAATCGACATCGTGCCCTCACTCCCTAAAACCCGGTCCGGCAAAATCATGCGGCGGGTGCTCAAAGCGAAAGAACTCGGACAGGACCTTGGCGATATCTCGACGATCGAAGATTGATTCAACCGACTTCACGACCGGTGATCAATGAGACGTCTGTACGCTCTGCAAAGAGACGGAGGCGATTATGTATATGGCAATAGGTTCTAGAATCACGGTCGCGATCGGAGTGATCGCAATCTGCCTGGCAGCGATCAGCCCGGCCGACACCTGGGCCGCCGAACCGGTCAAGCAGGCGAAGAAGGTGAAACAGCCAGCCCGGACACACGCAAGCGCGCCCGCCCCAAAAGCGACCGGTCAGAAATTCGCCTCGGCGGAGACTGTGGGAAAAGCCGAATCCTGTTTCGGTGAAGCACCGACGCTCGACTGGCTCACGCCCGACGAAGGAAAGGCGGGAGACAGAGTCACCATCACCGGAACTAATTTCGGCGAGGCGGCCTGCTTACGGGGCGTCTCCTTCGGCCCTGGTCATCCGGCCCAGTTTCAACAGACCAACAACAGCATTACGACGATCGTGCCAAGCAGCGGAAAGAAGGGCCTGGTCCTCCTCACCGTCACCACCGCCTCGGGAGAAAATTCAAAACCGTTCCTCGTGAAATAGAGAAAAGGAGGAGCGGCCAGGTGCCCTTCTTGCTCGCAGAGCCCCCACGATGAAACGGTGGTCGCTCGATGCGCGCAGTAAAGGGCAACCTCGGCCACTCCTCTAAAGAGAGATGTAGAAAATTGGAAGGTGCTCGTGCAACGCGCGGTCTCAGAAGACCCTCGTTGGACACGCGCAGTGGGAGACCATCTAGCCCGCCCTCAAGGGAGAAGGTAGAAGAGCGGTGGTCGCTCGATGCGTGCTGTAAGTGACGGTTTGCCTGCTCTCTCTGGAGAAGTTGAAGAATCAGCCCTTCCAAGAAGAGGGCAAGCAAGTGAGTGGGGGATAGGCCTCTGAGGGAACTCATCGGACATGAAGCGTAAGCCAGGCGAACCGATCTATCTCAATCGTCACATGCTGGGTCTCGCCCTGGCCGTGGTCGCCCCCATTCTGCTACCCCTCCTATACCACCGCTACGTCGGACCGCTGAGTTTTTCCACCCGACTTGTCGCAGGCCTGCTGATCGCTCTGATAGGAAGCATCGCGCTCTATTTCGCCTACCGGGCCTCGGCTCAGAATGAACCATAACGCCGGACCTGTCTCCTAACACCTATATCTTCCCGCCATCAGCTAGCAGGCTGCGGAAAAGCCATTTCGGCATAGCAGAACTTCGACGGCCTGCACATCTGGGGCAAGGGCAGAACACCACCGCAGGATGGCCACGCGAGACCGTTTCAGCATCCTGCTAACGACCCTTCTGCTCCGGCTTCTGATGTGTCCAGGAAAGAGGATTGGTCGCATCGGCAAGGTAGGCCTGACCGAATCCAAGAATCAGGTGCGCGTCCTGTAGCCTCAGTTCCCAGAGCGCGAAATCTGCAAAGCCAAACATCATGGCCGATTGGGGAAAGCGACCAAGATATCGCTCCTTCACTTCAGCATAGTCCAGTGCACCAGCATTCAACAGCACCGCCTCACCCTGGAGATTCATCCGCCGTAGGGCCAAGGGGTTCTTCCCCGACCGATCCGGCTCCGAGACAAACAGCCCCACGCGAGGGTCGTGCAACAGATGTTCCGTGTGCAGCGCCAAACGGCTCACATGAATGTAGGCGCGCGTCCAGTGTTTGCCAAAGACATAGGGCACATGCGACCCAAACGGCCGCCCGTTTCTGAGCGTCAGCATCACCCCCGTACGGACCTCCTCGGCCAAATCGACCCAAGCAGCCTGAACCTTCTCATTCGACAGCGCCACAGACATCGCCATTGAGACACCCTCCCTCCGTCTAAGTGATGACAGTGGTCAGAAACTACCACCCCCTGAGGAGTAGAAACCAGAATCTCACCCCCTGTATCCTATAGCCTCAAGCACTCGCAGACCTAGCCACTCTCTGTCCTGGAGGCACATGGTGAAATTTACCGTAATCTTGGCAAAACACTTAGAGCTACTGCTCATGATCTCGCTGCTCGTGAGCGTTGGCTGTGCAACCCCGCAGCAGCAGCAGCAGCAGCCGACAACCGTAGGAGCGCATTGCAGCATTATGTGGGATAAGACACACGACCCGAAAGTCACCGGGTATCAGCTCACAGTGATCGACCAGAGCAAGCCGGCAAAGAAAACGGTACGGTTCATCCCCGCAGGTACCACGAAGGTGTTTTGCAAGGACGCAGGCGCCAGCCATGAAGGACCGTGGGACGTGACCGTGCAATCCTGTTACGGCAAATCTACCTGTGGGCCCCCCACCGAGATCGCACACATACACATCACCGCCAAGTAAGGAGCTTGCGCCGACATCCGGCACTGAGTCTGGTTTCTGTGGTTTATTTGGTTCGGCTGGTTTGTCTGATTCGAGCAACGAAAGAAATAACACAAACCCACAAACCAGAAAAACTAAATATACTGGCCCTCTCTCCTACGCATCTCTCGTATCTGGTCCCTCGTATCTCATCGAGCCGGCTGAAGAGGTGGGAGCTGCACACTGGAGCAAGCGCTCTCCCTGCGAACAACCGCGCTCCCATAAAGTCGTCACGAGCATCCACGAACCGGGCCACCGTCTAGCTCGGACTATTCATGAATACCTGCTGCGTCGTCCGACCCTTCGGTCGGAGCCTTTGGGCGGCCTGCCGATCGTCTCGCCCGGCGGGGCTTCTCTCGTTCGGTCTCCTCGACGGACTGCACGTACGCCTCCGGCGGCCTTACTTACAAAAAGTCCCGACTGCCTTCGGTCTCGAACGCCTCGCGACGGCATTCATGAATAATCCTGGCTAGGCCTCCTGCATGCGCACGAACTGGCGCGCGTCGATCAGATCCTTTCTGGTGCAGAGCTGCTTCTCAAGCAACAGATGCTCCAGCGCCGCAATCCGGGCCGCCATCTCCGGCAGCACAATATCAACTTGCTCTCGCAGGTCCTGCAGCCGGCGGCTCAGCCCCGAATCCTCTCGCTTCGCAGCGGGCTTCTTCTTCACCCGACCAACCGCTCGACCTTCCACTCGCTTCCGTGGAACGATTCTCTTGATTGACATAGCTCCCTCCAAGTTGAGAGTCCTCTTCTCCCCGACTGTACAGGGCCGGTCACCTACGACGCCAAGACCCCATCTCACGTCCATGATACACGAGGACAACCCTAGCGGCACCGGGAAGCATGCTCATCCGATCAACCGGGCCGAGCCAGACCAGCCCTCACGCCTCCATTCCCTCTTCCCTCTCATGCGCCATCATCCGATGCCGGATCTGGTTTCTCTGGTTTGTTTGGTTTGTCTGGTTTCTTTGGTTCGAAGAACGATACAAACGAGATAAACCAGACAGACAAGATAACCAGAAAAACGAGCCTCGCCCTCCCCAAACAGCCTGAGCGAATGTCGCTTTGGCCCGCTGTCTGCAGGCTACGACAAGATTAGGTTATTGTGGACTTATGCTATTGATCCCATAGCAATCTCGCCAAAACTGTGCATAATTATAGTCTTCCCTGTGTTACTCCACAGTCGGAGGTCCATTTCAAGCAAGAAATCAACAGACCCTCGTAATAAACCCACGGCTTGTGGAAAAGCTAAAGATTCATCCGTCAAGCCACAAAATGTTGTGGGTGCTTTTAATAAGGCACAATGCCTACTTTTAAGGCAAACAGGTCACAGGTCTCTCTGTATGAGCCATTTTTCAATCTACAAGCCTCTTGTACACAGAGTTGTCCACAGAAGTTTGGGAACCGCATATTAGTGCCATCTGCACTCAACAAGTAGCGGGGGCAGACTGAATTTCTAGCAAGATAGCCTCGTGCGTCACGGTCCATGGATAATCTGGTACAGCGTGAAGAGAAAAACCCATCAGCTCTTAAGACTCCGCCCCGTACCGCTGACCATTTCTATCAGTCATCCGCTATACCCCCCATCTCCTCACGTTTCACCTTTCACGTCCACTGAAAGGGCAGGATGATTTCTCTGGGGGAAAACGGTATCCTTTACCGCGGACATGTGCGGCACAACAGGAGAGCAATCCTGCAGGATGCTCAAAAAAACCGTCCAGCAAGGCCGCAGCGAGCGAAGAGGCGAGGCGTACGCTTCGGTACGTTGAGCCCTCTGAGCGATGCGAGAACGATGCTGGCGGGCTGTTCAGCATCCTGCGCGGTGTTCTCCCGTGGTGCTACACATACGGACTATCGGAATTCTAGCGTGCCGAAATAGTTTTCCACAGCCTTCTAGCGCTCATTCAATACACCGGAATTTTCTGCTGCCTGGGCTGCGCCCTGTTGCGTGGAGCTATCGGGCAGAGACTGGCCTTCTCCTGAAACCAACTATGATGATTCATCTGAGGTCGGCGATCGGCAAGTCCGATATGACGTGTATTCCGGTCCACCTGATCAGACATTCCGGGGTTTGCGGCCACACATTTCGATAAATATTGGCCAGAACGCTGGTGATCACGGCCAGCAGCCACATGCGGTTTAGGAAACCGTTCTCAAGACCCTCCTCCAACTCACTCAGACTCACTTAGGCCACGCCAGCCAGAGTTTTCGCGAAATCCGAACTTTGGCTGGAATAGGCTGGAATGAGCTGGAGTCAGGTGACGTTGAGCCCAAAATGAGCACAAAACAGTAAAGGAACGGACTAAGAGGCACACCCTGCGTGATACATAATCACTTCCCGTGGAACCGTAGCCCTTGCTCCTGTGACAGATGCCTCAGAGGGATCTGGACAGAGAGCTTGCACCACAAGAATGAACTTGCTAGTGTCTCCAGCGTTTTGACTCTCCTTGCCTTCCTCTGAACGACTGTCCCTATGCTGACATCGCTCCAGTCTCGGCCGTGG
>JANYBU010000107.1 GCA_025360665.1 Nitrospira sp. | reverse complement strand
TACACGCAGCGCGAGTTGAACGCCATCGCCCATCGGTTGAACACGCGCCCGAGGAAATGTCTCGACTTTGCCACGCCCCTGGAAGTCTACGCGCACCTGCGCCATCCTTCACCCGTTGCACTTGGAACTTGAAACCGCCATGCAATAAACCAGGCCCATGCAGCCACTGTACCGGCGAACTACCGGGCTCATTTCAAAAAGACTACGCGCACAACATACTCTACGGAAGAGGATAAGATCGAATATCTGTTGCTTCGATTGGAAGAACTACAATAATGAAGAACCGCAAGCCTCCAGATAGGTCAAAGCCAATCTCTCTCCATCCGATGAATTTCGATGAGATCGTAAAAGCTGTAATTAGTGTTCCCGCTTCAAAGAAGCTAGTCATGCCGAAACGATCAAAGTCCAAGTCTGCATCGAAGTCCCGCGCCTGACTAGTCACCAATACTGCAAGCGCTTTCCTTCTGTCGCTCGGATCGCTCCGTGATTGCGGATCGCATCGTTCACAGTTCGTGCGTTGTAGCGGAAATTGAATTCATCCAAATAGCGGTGGAGGTGGCGTGCCGACACATGATGATAGGTGCCGGTCAATCCGCGCTTCAATAAACTGAAATAACCTTCAACCGTATTTGTTGTGACATTACCCCGCACATATTCTTTCTTGGAATGATTCACGCTCTGATGATCGGCAAATTCTTTTCCGATCTTTTTATAGCCTGGGAGCTCATCGGTCATGAGCGTAGCGGATTTCTCGACGTGTTCATGAATAGCACGTTTCAGATTCGCTGAGGTCACGAGTGGCATAGTGAAAGAGCGAACCTTGCCACCCCGCTCTACAAGCGCGAATACGGGGATTTTATTATCGGTGTATCCATGTCCCTGTCCGCGTGCTTTGCCACCAATGTAAGTTTCATCCGCTTCGACGATCCCGCCGAGTTTGTCGCCGAAGGGTGTTTGCTTCATGACATGGCGGATACGATGCGCCAGAAACCAAGCAGACTTGTATGTGAGGTCGAGCATGCGATGGAGTTGGTGAGCGCTCATTCCTTTTTTGGATGAGGCCATCAGTTGAAACGCCATGAACCATTTATTGAGGGGAATATGTGAACGCTCGAAGATTGTTCCTACCGTCGCGGAGAATTGCTTGCGGCACGTGCCACATTTCAACACCACACGCTTCGATGGACCAGAGACATTGAGCTTGTACACCTTCTTCGATTGACAATGAACACATACCGGACCTTCCGGCCACCGGATCTGGGCCAGGTGTTCATAGGCTGCTTGCTCTTCGTTTAGGTGCTTCCCGCTCAGTAGATTTTCGCTCATATCGACCCCCTGTTGTATGCCTGGTCAGAGGGTATCAACTACCGTGGGGTTTGTCAAGTATATAATAATGAAACGGAGGCCTTCCTGGCTTCATAAGTCCATGAATTTCCTATTGACAAGTCTTTGAGTGAGTGTATACTGCGCGCCTGTGTGGGAGAAAGTGGGTGAGTTTGGTTATTAATAAATTATGGAGGCTTCTCGACACACCCAGGTCATGTCAGAAGAGGTGCTGTTTTGGCTCATTCGAGAGGGTGGACGAATCTATCTTGACTGTACAGTGGGGTACAGTGGGCATGCCGAAAAACTTCTTGAAGCGAGCGATCCTGACAGCAGGCTTATCGGGCTTGATCGCGATGCGGTGGCCATTGCAGCCAGTCGAGAAAGGCTCGCACGATTCGGCGACCGCGTAGTCCTTATCCATGGTCACTTTATGGATCTGAAACAGCATCTTGCTGCCAGTGGCATTGGCCGGATCGATGGAATCCTGTTTGATCTTGGAGTCTCGTCCCCGCAGTTGGAAGAACCTGCTCGCGGCTTTAGCTTTCAAGAGGATGGTCCGTTGGACATGCGTATGGATCAGTCGATGAGCGGGACGGCATCTGATCTGATCAATCGATGGCCGGAAGCGCAGTTGGCCGATGTGATTTTTCAATTCGGCGAAGAGCGGTTTTCTCGGCGAATCGCGCGTGCCATTGTCCGTGCGCGTGAACGGCATCCGTTGGCAACGACGAAAGAATTAGTCTCCGTGATCGAGGGGGCGGTTCCGGCGAATTATCGGCATGGTCGTCTCCACTGTGCCACCCGCACGTTCCAAGCCTTTCGCATTGCAGTGAATCAGGAGCTTGATTGTCTCGAACCGGCGTTGCGCGATGCGGTAGATGTGTTGTCTCCCGGCGGCCGCATCTGTGTGATTTCATTCCATTCGCTGGAAGATCGGATTGTGAAGCACACGTTTCGGGCGCTTTCCGGCAAAGACGATCCTTCCTTGATGGTGCTCACCAAGAAACCGCAGGTTCCCTCCAGGGAAGAATCGGACCGGAATCCTCGATCCCGCAGTGCCAAGCTGCGGGCTGCTCAGCGGGTATCCAAGGAGGATCATTCATGAAGACGTTGACGATTGTAGCCGGTGTGATTTTGGTCTTCGTGTTTGTGTGGGAACGTGTTGATGTCGTTCGGTTGGGTTATCAGATCGAACGATTGAAGACCCAGAAAGTCTTGCTAGAGCGAGAGAGGGATCAATTGCAAGTGAAGTTTTCTGCGCTGTCGGCCCCAGAGCGGATCGCGAAGGTGGCGATGGAAAAGTTGGGGCTAGTTCCGCCGCAGCAGGGACAAGTGCTGATGGTGCATCAGCCGGGAGAGGCTCCGAGCCTGTCACTCCCACCCGTGGAGCAAGTCCGTCTGGCGAGAAATGTTTCAATTGGGAGGGCGAGCGAGTGACTGTCGGCCCTTCTCGCGGTCGTCGCTATGTGATGCTGCTCCTGCTCCTCTGTGGGTTCAGTGTCATTCTGTTTCGGTTGGTCACACTCCAAGTGCTTCAAGCAGCTGAGCTCACGGTTAAGGCCGATCGGCAACATCAAAAGACCGTGTCCTTCGAGGGGGCCAGAGGCATGGTGTCGGATCGGCACGGCAAAGTGCTCGCGATGAATGTGGAGGTGCCATCCGTGTTCGGCGTACCGACATCGCTGGAGAGCCCGTCGACCGTCGCCCGTCATCTTTCTCCGGTGCTCCATATTCGAAGCGGTGAGCTTGAGAGAAAGCTTCGGCAAGACAAGAGCTTCGTGTGGCTGGCGCGAAAGGTCGAGCCTGAGCAGGGCCGTCGGCTGGAGCAGTTGTCGTTGGACGGCATCGGTGTGGTGATGGAGGGACGGCGATTTTATCCCAAGGGCCCGTTACTGGCCCATGTCCTCGGATTTTCCGGGATGGATGGGCAAGGGCTCGAGGGGCTCGAGCGCCGATACGATTCGCACCTGCATGGAGAAAAGCGCGTCACTGTGTTGCAGCGCGATGCGTTAGGCCGCACGGTTTTCCCCAAGGGTTTGGCGGAGCAAGTGCCTACGCCGGGACATGCTCTCACGCTGACTGTCGATGAGGTCATCCAATACATTGCAGAAAAAGAACTCGAAGAGGCCGTCACTCATACCCATGCCAAGTCTGGAACGATCATCGTCATGGAGCCGCAATCGGGTGCGATTCTCGCGATGGCCGTCAGTCCGCGGTTCGATCCGAATGTCGTCGCCGCGTTGACGCCCGATCGGTGGCGCAATCGTGCGCTGACGGATACGTACGAGCCTGGGTCGACCATGAAAGTGGTGGTTGCGTCCGCGGCGCTTGAGGAAAAAGTGATGACGCCCGGTTCCATGGTCTTCGGTGAAAACGGCCATATGGTGATCGCGAATACGACCATTCATGACCATGACAAGTTGGGGTGGATGACGTTTTCTGAAGTGATTCAAAAATCCAGCAACATCGGCGCCGCTAAAACCGGAATGGCTCTCGGAGAGCAGCGCCTCTATCGCTATCTCCAAGCGTTCGGATTCGGCCAACGTACGGAGATTGACCTGCCGGGCGAAGTGAGCGGACTCCTGAAGGCTCCCAAAGATTGGGGCCGTCGGTCGCTGGCGTCAATTTCGATGGGACAGGAGGTCGGGGTGACGCCTCTTCAGATGGTGTCGGCGGTGGCAACCCTCGCCAATGGGGGCGTGATGATGAAGCCCTATGTGGTGTCCGAGGTTCGCGATCAGAAAGGTCGCGTGCTCAAGGAAGTACTACCACAAGTAAAGCGGCGAGTCGTGTCACCGGACACGGCCCGGACGATGACGACAATGTTGGAAGGTGTCGTGACGAGTGGGACAGGGGCAAAGGCGGCTATTCCTGGATTCCGCGTGGCGGGCAAAACCGGGACCGCGCAAAAAATCGATCCGCGCACCGGCGCCTATTCCTCCACGGAGTTTGTCGGGTCATTTGTCGGGTATGTGCCGGCAGAATCTCCGCGGCTGGCAATGATTGTGATCCTCGATGAACCTCAAGGTGAAACCTGGGGCGGGGCCGTGGCGGCACCCGTCTTTCGGCGGGTCGGAGAGCAGGTGCTCAACTATCTCGGTGTGTCCAGGGAAGACACTGTGAAGATCGCAATGGCGACGAAGGACTATTAACGGCCATGGCGCGCGATTCCATCACCGTCACGCAGTTGCTCGCGGCACTCCGTGGGCAGGTTCAGATTCTGGAACAGCAAGGCGATGTGAGTTGTCCGGTGCAGGCGATCACGGACGATTCGCGGGCCGTGACGGTCGGGAGTCTCTTTGTTGCCGTCAAGGGTGAGCGCGTCGATGGTCATGATTTTGTCGAGCAGGCGATCAAGGCCGGAGCGGGTGCGATGATTGTGCAGGCGTCTGTGGCATCAGGGCCGTTGCCGCTCGTGCGAGTGGCTGATTCGCGCAAGGCGCTAGGGCTTCTCGGCAGTCGGTTTCATGGCGATCCATCCGCCCGTCTCAAGATGATTGGCGTGACGGGTACCAATGGGAAGACCACGACCACCTATATCTGCAAATCGTTACTGGAAGGAATCGGTCGGCAGGTGGGGTTGATCGGCACGGTGGGGTACCAGATCGGGCAGGAGGTATTCCCTGCCTCTCACACGACGCCCGGTGCGCTCGCTCTTCAGCAGTTGCTGGCGAAGATGGTTGAGGCTGGGCTCAATGCCGTGGTGATGGAAGTGTCGTCTCATGCTCTTGCGTTAGACCGAACCTCGGGTTGCGAGTATGACGTGGCGGTTTTCACGAACCTCACGCAGGACCACCTCGATTTTCATCACACGATGGATGAGTACTGTGAGGCGAAGTTGCGATTGTTTACCGGATTGGCCGGGGGCCAGAAAGTGGGGAAGCGCGCGATCGTTAATCTGGACGATCCTCGTGGGAAGGCGATTCAGGCCGCCTGTCCTGTGCCGGTCTGGAGTTATGCCATACAAAGCCAGGCCGATCTCAAGGCCGAAGGCGTGCGTCTCTCGCTTGCGGGAACCACTTTTACGGCAGCAACGCCTGCAGGTTCGTTCACTGTCGAGAGCCGGTTGGTCGGAGAGCACAACGTCTACAACTTACTGGCGGCGATCGGGGTGGCGCTGCACGATGGGGCGACGTCCGATCAGATCCGTGAAGCGACCGCCCATATCACCAATGTCCCAGGTCGCTTCGAGCGGGTCTCTTCCGGGCAAGATTTTACCGTCGTTGTCGATTATGCCCATACGGAAGATGCGCTCGTCCGGCTGCTCACGGCGGCCCAGGCATTAAAGACTGATCGGATCATTACGGTATTCGGGTGCGGGGGTGATCGGGATCGAGGAAAGCGGCCCAAGATGGG
>JANYBU010000105.1 GCA_025360665.1 Nitrospira sp. | reverse complement strand
TACACGCAGCGCGAGTTGAACGCCATCGCCCATCGGTTGAACACGCGCCCGAGGAAATGTCTCGACTTTGCCACGCCCCTGGAAGTCTACGCGCACCTGCGCCATCCTTCACCCGTTGCACTTGGAACTTGAAACCGCCCACAATAAAAGTCTCCATCTTTCTGCTCATGGCGACGGGACTGCCAGCAATTGCGTCGATTTGTCGCAGATTCAACATTTTCAGGATCAACATGGCCAGCGCTGCAAGGCCGGTCATGGTCGGATTGGCCCTGCTTGTGGCCCCGGTTGCGACATTTGCGCAGGCGATCAATCAGGACTGTACGCTCATTGTGCCACATAACCCGCTGACGGCCGCCGGGCTCGCGACGCCTTATCAGCTCGAAGCCACAAATCCGGCTGATGAGCCGTGTCATGAAGCGGATAAGAACCAGTCGGCATTTGTTCAGGCGGCGGTCATCGATTTAGATAATGGCCAGATCTCGGTATACAATCCATTGGTCGTCGACATGGGCACAACGCCTGCGGCGACGCCCGTCTTTCCGATACTCCCAGCACACCACGTAGTGGCTCTGTGGTTCGGATTCAACGGCAACAACCTAAAGCTCGTTCCCGCGAGTCATCACAATGATTTACGGGAGAACGACTGCATACAAGGCCTCGGACAGTTCGCGTATTGTAATGCGGTGGAGTTCTTTAAACGGGCTAACCATCTCATTAAAGAGAAGCGGTTGATTGTCCCGCCATTAGGGATGGACACAACCGGGAATCCTGAAGTTTGTCCGACGGTGCGTAGCTTCTTCGTTGTCGATCAAGATCAAAGCGATAATGTAACCACGGTGTATTTGTTCACCTCGGCTGGGAAGGTCGCCCAAAATACCGCGGCCAATCGTGCGGCATTGGCTGGATCGCTGGCGAGAGGAAACCCCAGTGATAACCGCCTCTTGGACGTATTCATCGATGGGGCCTTGGGGTGTATCCCCTGGACGGTGCCCGACTTAGCCGATCCGGGCGCACTGGTCCCGGCCTTACCGCTGAATGAACTGCAGGCAAAAATGTTCCACGCACCTCCAATCGCGCAAATTCCTCTCGGCGATCCCTTTGCCTTCAGCCCGCCAATCACCGGAGTACCGAACCTTCACCAGGTAAATCAGTATCGTCTCGGTGTCGATCAACAGCATGCCGACCACCCTGACGACGCCAGTACAACGAAGTACTGCCACAATATGCGCGCGGTGCAGCCTGAGAAGATCTTCCGGGACAAGCTGGCATTAATGGCCTTTCGACCGGTGGATTCGGCCGTGGCCGATACGCTGTTCACATACCTGGCGCAGCGCTATGTGGGCAGCTATGAGATACTCACGTGCCAAGCCTTGCTGCATCAACCGGTCAACGTGACTCTCAAAAAGAATGAGGCAGGCGTCGTGGTCGATGCCACGCTGCTACACTAATACCGTCCCCACGGAACAAGGCCGCCCGCACGGCCATGACCGTGGTGGTCAACTGGAATGACGTCCTCCCAGAAAACTGGACCATTCTAATACAGGAAAATTCTGCTCGTTGAGGCATCATGTTCGGACAATGGGATATGGTGAGAGGAAGTAAATAAAACAAATAAACGGGGTCAGGTTGAGGTGACCTGGATTTGACAGACACCTTTGGGAAACAGAAAAGGTGTCGGGAGTCTTTTCGTGACAGAGTCGCGGCGATTTCAGACCGAGAGTAAGGGTCTTGCACTCCTATATCTCGCGGCACGTGGCGGGAAGCTGGTTCATCTCGTCTATCTGGTCTTTCTGGTTTGGTTGGTTCGACGAACGAGAGAAACTAGACAGACCAGCGCACCAGATAGATCGCCAGGAATCGTCGCTCATATCTCGTCCTTTGTCCCCCGGTTTCGTACTACGCTGCGCCTTTGCGAGATTCGCGGTGCAGGGCCTCGGCTACTGCGCGGGGATTGCGCGCTGCGACACGTAGGAGCGCGAGCGCCGGGCCGTCCGGTGTTCGCCGTCCCTGTTCCCAATTGCGCAGGGTCGCCACGCTGACGCCGATCATGAGAGCAAACTCGGTTTGCGACGCCTTGAGCTTTTCACGAACGCTCTTCACGTCGGCGGGTCGAAAGGTGGTGACCCGAGCAGGCTTCATTGTGCCGCGGCGTATCTTTCCCGCCTGCCGGATGCTCGTGAGCAGCTCCTGGAATGCCATATCTTTCATGTGAATTCCTCCCGAACGAGTCTAGCCAGCACCTTGAGTTGCGCTGAGGTCAAGTCGCCCTGCTCATTCTTTGCATAGAGGTAAAGCATATAGAACGTCTGGCTTGCCGGTTACCAATAGTAGATGAGGCGAACCCCACCTCGTTTTCCCTGCCCCGGCGCAGACCAACGGAGCTTGCGTAGTCCCTCGCCGCCCTGAATGATCGGGCCTTGTGCGGGACGGAGAACGAGCGCTACATTGGAGTGCCCGATACGTCTCATCGTCAAGATGCCGCCGAAACGCGGCGGTAAACACGGGAGTCTCGACAAACCGCATGGAACATAGTACGCCAATGGCGCACTACTCCGCAAGAATGTATATTCAGGTACAGGGAAGGTATGGCCGGGCCATCTCGTGACGCCTGGAGGTCTCGAATTCGTGAAGCGTCGCTCGTATGGATCGTCCAACATTTGCCATTGAACATTCTTTCCCTCCCATTTAACATTCGCCATTCAACATAAAACATTCTGCCCTGCACAGGAGATACACGATGAATACCGCCCGTATGACCCCACCCCGACACAGTGTATTGAGCTTGTTCCTACTTGTGACCTTGGCCGGCTGTGCCGCCCTTTCCTCCGCCTCTGTGATGACCAACGTTCCTTCCGATCGGCTGAGTCATGAAACCTATACGAGTCCTGACGGAGGATACGCGGTCACTCTTCCTCACCTAAAATCCGGTGCCAGAATTGAGGAGCGCCAAGTAACCCCCGCAAAACATGGCGTCCGCTTTAGCGATGATTCTGGAACGGCCTATCGCATAGTCCGCAGTGACAACACCGGCGACAAATTCACCATTGAGCAAATATCGGATGAATCCAAAGCTAGTGAGTCGTTCCGCGAAAATCGCTATGTGCAATCAGATCGTGGAACAGAATTACGGCTGGTTGGATTAAGGAGGGAAGGGAGTCCCCTGGTCTCTCAAAAAAGGGAGGGGGACGTGTTGGTCACACGAAAAGATGATTTATATAAAGCGGACAGTATTTTCATGCATGGCGTCTATCTGTACGAGGTCTCTGCCGGCGTCACGGCCTCGCAGGGACAATCAGAGGATGCCCTATTCGACGAAGCCAAAAGAAATCTCGATGAGTTTCTGAAGGGGCTCAGTTTTAAGTAGTAGAAACGAACTGGTGCCGGACCCATTTCGCGGCGCATGGCGGTCCCGAATTTGTGACGCGTCGCCCGTGAAGCGTATCTCGTTCGGATAGGTCAACATTCACCATTAAACATTGAATATTTCTACCCTCACCCCACTAGCCAACCGGATACTGGACTCTGCCATTCACACGATAGTGTGAGTGAGCGGGCAGCGATTCTTGTTTCGTTTCTCCCCTGATACCTGTACTCTTTTCTCGGACGATGTCCGATCTAGTATCGCCGCAAAAATCCACCGATCTTTGTCTGCCTATGGCGCCTCATCCAGTGGACGAGCCCTCCGCGCAATCCCGCCAAGATCTCGATCGAACTCTATTTCATGGAATTGCCTGGACAGCCCTCGGACGATGGATCGCTCAAGCCATCAGTTGGGCGGCCACGCTCTATGTCGCACGCATTCTCACGCCAGGTGATTACGGATTAGTGGCCATGGCCACAATCCCCATCGGGCTGGCCCGGTTGATTGAAGGCATCGGCCTCGATGCTATTCTTCTGCAGGACCGCTCGCTGAGCAAGGAGCAGCTCCAACGGCTGGCCGGCGCTGCGCTCCTTCTTGGTACGGCCCTAACGGTGCTCTACCTTGCTCTTTCGGCTCCGATCTCACTCTATTTCCAGGAACCACAAGTGGCGGCCATTGTCTCCGCCCTCAGCCTCACATTTGTCATTGATGCGCTACAAATTCTGCCGCGGGCCCTGCTGCAACGGGATCTTCAATTTCGAACCCTGGCATGGATCAACGGCCTACAAGTTGCGATCGGTGCTGCGACGATGGTGCTGGCCGCTCATGTGGGGTGGACCTATTGGGCCCTGGTCGTCAATACACTGGTCAGTTATGGACTCGTAACAGTGGTGCTGTTTATGTGCCAACCGATCATGCCCGCCTGGCCTCGAAACATTCATACGTTAACCGGCTCCATGATATCCGGATGGCATATTCTGGTGTCGCGGTTCGCTTACTACGGATACAGCTCGGCCGATTCCACCATCGTCGGACGTTATCTCGGCAAGGAGGCCTTGGGCATCTTTGGGTTTGCGACAACCTTTGCCTCGCTACCAGTCCGGGAAGTGACCTCCTTGATGAGCGGAGTAGTGCCCGGAATTTTCACAGCCGTTCAGACAAACAGACAGGAGTTGCGCCGCTACTTCTTTTTCCTGACGGAAGCCGTGTCATATCTCGCGTTACCGGCCGCGCTGGGGCTTGCCATCACAGCCGACGATTTTGTGCTGCTCACGCTGGGAGACACCTGGAGCGGCGTGATTACCCCGCTCCGATTGCTCTGCATCTACATGGCCATGTTCTCGAGTCAAGACCTGCTGTCGCATGTTCTGTTATGGACAGGCCGTTTCTCGACCAACATGTGGCTCAATATCCTTGCCCTCGCTGTACTGCCCGTCTGCTTCTATATCGGTGCCACCTACGGGTTGATCGGTGTCGCGGTTGGATGGCTCATCGGTTTCCCACTTTCCAACTTGCCCGCTTTCGTGTATGTCAATCGCATTCTTGGCAGCTCCTGGATCGACTATTGGCACACGTTTCGACCGGCCCTCACTGGGTCTGTGGCCATGCTGGGAGTTGTGGCGCTGGTCCGCCTGGTGTTGCCGGAAGAATGGCATCACGGACTTCGTCTTGCCGTTCAATCTTCGGCGGGCGCGCTGACCTATGCAGGAGTCATGCTTCTAATGTTTGGGGACCGGGTCCGTGAAATGTATCGAGTCGTGTTCGGAGCCGGCCACCAGGAGCTGGACAAGAACGACGACGTTACAAAAGGTCCACCCGTTGCCCTCGACCCGCATTCATAGTACGAGCCGCGCTTCCTTCCTTTAAGAAAATCTCGATCTGCCCATTACTATTGATCAGCGCATGGGGAATCAGCGGATTGCCTTCGCTGTAGCTGCCCACGAGTCTCTCGATCGTGTGGCCGGCAATGCGAATCAGCGCGTTGGGTCGCTTCGTGACTTCTCGAATCTCCTTCATGTGGTGGGGGGTCAGGTTGGAAATAAGATTGCCGAATCGATCAACGTGGACGATCTCTCCCACCAAGGCTAGGGCTTCCCATTTCGGCTTCGAGATCGTGAAGGTCTTGCAGTCGTCGATGAATCGCCCAAAGGACGCGAACGGCTGTTGCCTGGTCAGCCAGGCCGCAGCAGGAGCGAAGAGATCGCGGCCGTCGAAGGTGTGGCCCGGCGAGGTCAGCCGATAGTCTTCATTCTCGATCTCACGCACTTCCATCCCGCTGTCCTCGGCAAGGATATGCGTCAAGAGACCGTTGTCGGGAGCCAGAAAAAAATAGCGTGCGCTCTTTGCGATAAGGGGGCGCCGCGCGCTGCCGACGCCAGGATCGACGACGGCCACATGCACCGTACCTTCAGGAAAGTACCGATAGCAGGATTTCAGGAGGTAGGAGGCGTCTTCAATCGAATGGGGAGGCACATGATGCGAGAGATCGACGATGGTGGCCTGGGGATTGATGGTGAGGATCACCCCTTTCATGCTCGCCACGAACGAGTCCCGATCACCGAAATCGGTCAACAGCGTGATGAGCCCCAGAGGATGCGGCACTACAGCTCCTCGAAGCGAATCTCCACCACCTCGTATTCGACCATCTTGACCGGTGTCGTGACCTCGACGAAATCGCCGACTCGCTTTCCGATGAGCGCCTTGCCGACCGGAGACTGAATCGAGATGCGGTTCACTTTCATATCGGCTTCATCCTGTCCCACCAGCGTATACTCCCGCTTCGACTGCGACTCCTGTTCAATCACGAGCACCGTGGCGCCGAACACGATCGTGTCGGAGACTCGCCCGGCCGTTTCGATGATGCGGGCGTCGGCCAGCTTCGACCCAAGTTCCACGATGCGCGACTCGATGAATCCCTGGCGTTCCTTGGCGGCATCGTACTCCGCATTCTCGCTCAAATCGCCATGGGCGCGCGCTTCAGCAATGGCTTCGATATTTTTGGCACGCTCGACTTTGCGAAGACGATCGAGCTCTGCCTTGAGCGCCTCGTAACCCTTCTTCGTAATTGGTGTCGGCATCGTAGTATGTGGCGTCCTCTATGAGTTGTGGTGATATTCCTGGAGCGACCGAATGGTGAGTTCTTTCTTGAGAATCGCTTCAATGCCCATGACCGCCGCTCGTGCCCCCCGTATGGTCGTATAGTAGGCCAGTCCTTTGTTCAGGGCCTCCCGACGGATCGACAATGAATCGGCATGTGACGACGCGGTACTCACGGTGTTCACGACCAAGGCCACCTGCCCGTTCTTGATATGGTCCACGACATGAGGACGACCCTCCATGACCTTGTTCACGGTTTCCGCAATGACCCCATGGTTGCGCAAATACGCCGCAGTTCCACTCGTGGCTTGCACGGTAAACCCCAGCCGCTGGAGCTGTCGCACGACGTCCAGAACCGCCGGGCGGTCACTTTCCTTCACGCTGATGAATGCCGTGCCTCCCTTCGGCAACGGCGCACCGGCTCCTGATTGAGCCTTCGCGAAGGCCCATCCAAAATCCTGGTCGATGCCCATCACTTCCCCGGTGGACTTCATCTCCGGACCCAAGAGGACATCCACCCCCGGGAACTTATTAAAGGGAAAGACGGATTCTTTCACGGACAAGTGCGAGGGAACAGGGGCTTCGATCAACCCCAGCTCCGGAAGGCTCTTGCCTACCATGGTCTTCATGGCCAACTTGGCAAGCGGCACACCGATGGCTTTACTGACGAAGGGCACGGTGCGCGAACCTCGAGGATTGACCTCCAGCACATAGATCGTGTGGTCTTTGATGGCAAATTGCGCATTCATCAGGCCGATCACGCCAAGCTCCAGAGCCAACGCCTTCATTTGTCGACGAATCTCTTCAACCGCTTTCTGATCGAGCGAATAGGGCGGCAACGAACAGGCCGAGTCCCCCGAATGCACTCCGGCTTCTTCGATATGTTCCATGATCCCGGCCACCACGACGTTCGTCCCATCTGAAATGGCGTCGGCATCGATTTCAATCGCATCCGAAAGATACTTGTCGATCAGCACAGGATGTTTCGGCGAGGCTTTGACCGCCGATTCCATATACTCCAGCAAGCCGGATTCGTCGTAGACGATCTGCATGGATCGCCCGCCCAACACATACGAAGGCCG
>JANYBU010000104.1 GCA_025360665.1 Nitrospira sp. | reverse complement strand
TTACACGCAGCGCGAGTTGAACGCCATCGCCCATCGGTTGAACACGCGCCCGAGGAAATGTCTCGACTTTGCCACGCCCCTGGAAGTCTACGCGCACCTGCGCCATCCTTCACCCGTTGCACTTGGAACTTGAAACCGCCCCAGATAAACAAAACAAGCCAGATCAACCAGACAGACCGGGCTTGTCCCAGACAGGCAGACGATTGGATCTCCAGCAGCTCGGCATCGTTTTTCCGCAGCCTGTTAGGGAAAACGGAGTTGACGAACTGCCACCAAAGTTGATACATGGAGATGGCTGCATATTTCTATTCGACTGTGAGGACGCTATGCCAATAGATGAAATTACCCAAAAGGTCAGCGATCGCTATGCTCGGGCTGCGTCAACGGGCGAGCAGATATGTTGCCCCACGAGCTATGACGTCGCCGATCTCAAATCCTTCATCCCGGAAGAAGTCCTCAAGATTTCGTATGGGTGTGGCACGCCAGCCGGGTTAAAGACCGTCTCCCCTGGGGAAACCGTGCTGGATATCGGTTCAGGTGGCGGCATCGATTGTTTCGAAGCCTCCCGGCTCGTCGGCCCCACAGGCCACGTTATTGGAATCGACATGACCGACACGATGCTGGCGATTGCCCGGAAGAATGCTCCTATCGTCTCGGCCAATCTTGGCTATCCTGCTTCCAATGTCGAATTCCGAAAAGGCATGGCGGATGCGATTCCAGTGAACGACGGCGCCGTCGATCTGATCATCTCCAATTGTGTGATCAACCTGGCGCCGGATAAACGGAAGGTCTTCAGGGAAATGTTTCGCGTCGCCAAACCGGGTGGAAGATTTACGATCTCCGATATCGTGGCCGATCAGCCTGTTCCACAATATTTGGTGCATGACGCTGAAAAGTGGGGCGACTGCCTCTCCGGGGCACTGACGCTCACCGACTATATCGCGGGGATGCTGGAAGCCGGCTTCCTGGGCATTCATCTGCTCAAGTCCTCGCCCTGGCAGGTGATCGACGGCATTCACTTCTTCTCCGTCACGTTGACGGGATATAAAATTCCCGCCGGCGCGCCTGTGTCAGCCGTTCGTTATGCCACGCTCCGCGGGCCGTTCAGCCGAGTGATCGATGAACTGGGCACGACCTATCTCCGAGGCATTCCCCAGCCAATCACGCCGAACACTGTGTGCCTCTTGAGCCAGACTCCGTTAGTTTCTCACTTTATTCTGTCCTCCGCCCCCCTATGGCTGGATCGAGCCGATAACCGATGGACCGCGGTCTATCCGACAGCCGCCCCCTGCCTCTGGCAAGGGCATTTCGCCATGCTCGCCGGACCGTTCGTCGAAGCCGCCGATGACGATCACCATGTGTATCGCCGAGGTGAACCGCTGGAGATCTGTTCGAAGACGCTAACAGTATTGGAAGCCGACGGCTACGCTCCTCATTTCGCGATCATCAATCGCGCGGGCCAGCACGTCAGCGGTGACGCTGTCACCTGTTCCCCCGACGAGGGGGGCTGCTGCTGATGAAGGCCCCCTTGAGCGCCAACATGCTGACTCCGCGCCAATGCGCCACGGTTCTCAAGGCCCTGGGCGACGAAACGCGGCTGCGAATCTTGGAATCCTTGCTCATTGGTGAAAAATGCGTGACGGATCTTGTGCAGGAATTGAAGTGCTCTCAACCCCATGCCTCCCATCATCTCCGTATTCTTCGAGACTCGGGGCTGGTCGAGGGGCATCGGGACGGCAAACAGGTTTGTTACAAAGTCTCTCCCGCGATCCAACGAGCCCTGGCAAACAGGCAAGGCCAGGCCCTGGATTTCGGCTGCTGTGAGTTGCGGTTTCCAGAAACAGCTTTAGTAAACATCGGTCACGCACGCTAATCGGGTGACCGATTCCCAGATCGGTCTTACCATTCAGTAAAAGGATTGTATGGCGCTGACCCTGCTGGGGCAACATAGCCCCCTCGCCTCCCCAACGGAACAATTGAAGATGCTCGGGAGGACAGCGAGCTACCCCCCCTTCGAGACACAACTCGATCACATCGGCCTGCTCCCGCTTCGCGCCATCGGAATCACCGTCTTTCAGATCAATGTCGGCAAGCTCTGCAATCAGACATGCAGACATTGTCACGTCGATGCGGGACCTGACCGCACCGAACGCATGTCCAGAGAAACGGCGGAGCAGTGCATCCGGGCTCTCGCCAAGACCGATATTCCGACGGTCGATATCACGGGTGGGGCACCGGAACTGAATTCGAACTTTCGCTGGCTGGTTGAACAGAGCCGGGCACTGGGTCGCCACGTGATGGATCGATGTAACTTGTCTGTGTTACTCCTCCCGTCCCAAGCGGACTTGGCAGAGTTCCTCGCCGGGCATCGTGTGGAAATCGTCGCGTCGCTGCCCTATTACCGCGCCAGCCAGACCGATGCGCAGCGGGGTGAAGGCGTTTTTGAGAAATCGATCCAGGCACTTCGCCTCCTCAATCGACTCGGCTACGGCCAGCCTGGCAGCGAGTTGTCGTTGAATCTCGTCTGCAATCCGGTAGGAGCCTTTCTCCCTCCCAAGCAAGAGACCATCGAAACGCAGTTTCGAAAGGAACTCCAGGCTCGCCATGGCGTCGAGTTCAACCATCTCTATACGATCACCAACATGCCGATCAGCCGGTTTCTTGAATTTCTCCTAGAGAGCGGCAACTACGAGCAGTATATGGAGCGATTGGCCAACGCCTTCAATCCCACCGCCGCGGCTGGCGTCATGTGCCGCTACACGATCTCCGTGAGTTGGGATGGCACCCTCTACGACTGCGACTTTAACCAGATGCTCGATCTGCCGGTGGACCATGGTGCACCCGCCCATATCCGCGACTTTGATCCGGTTCAACTCAATCAGCGCCAGATCACGACGCGCAACCATTGCTACGGCTGCACCGCAGGCTCTGGGTCGTCCTGCGGCGGATCCGTCACCTCCTAATGGCTACGATGGACATCCCCCTGCTCGCCTTCGCTCTCGTGTTCGCTCTCGCCTTCGCAAATGGAGCCAACGACGTCTCGAAAGCGATCGCGACCTTAGTTGGCAGCGGGGTCACCGATTATCGGTCGGCTATCGCCTGGGGCACTGTTTGGACAATGATCGGCGCAGCTGTGGCTGCCTTTGTTGCACGTGCGATGGTCAATACGTTTAGCCATGGTCTCATCCAGTCCGGCACGATCATCGAACCGGCCGCCACTTTGGCGGTCTTGACCGGGGCGATGGCGTGGGTCCTCTTCGCTTCGCACACGGGCCTCCCTGTCTCAACGACTCATGCACTCACCGGGGCCATCGTCGGCACCGGCTTGGTCACCTTCGCCGGAGAAGGATTGATCTGGTCCGCGCTTGGAAAGAAGATCGCTCTTCCTTTGTTGTTCAGTCCGTTCCTCGCCCTCACGATCTCTCTGCTCATCCATCCAGCTGTTCGCGCGCTCGCGAGGAAATGGGAAGGGTCCTGCTTGTGCGTGATGCCAGCCTCGCGGGCGCTGGTGGCGATCGATCCTCGTGGGGAAACGAGGACCTTGTTTCAAACCGCACACTTCGGACAGCCGGTGATCGCGGTGCCTTCTCAATGCGACCGCGCCGGCTTACAGGGACTGGTCGTGGGACTCGATACGATTCACTGGATCTCCAGCGGCCTTGCGTCGTTTGCCCGCGGTACGAACGACGCGCCGAAGATCGTGGCCATGCTTCTGCTCGGCAGTGCGACCGCCGCATGGTCCAGCGCTTCGTCCCAGCTTGCCGCCTTCGGAGGGGTCGCCCTGGCGATGGGACTGGGCAGTTACTTCGGAGGGCTGCGCGTAACTGAAGTGCTCGCCGAAAAAGTCACGCGCATGGACCATAGCGAGGGGTTATCCGCAAACCTGACCACGTCTTTACTTGTCCTGGTCTCGGGAACGCTTGGGCTGCCAGTCTCGACGACCCACATCAGCAGCTCGGCCATTATCGGAATCGGCCTTCTCAAAGGCTGGAACAGCGTGCGCTGGACGACGGTTCGCGGCATGGTCCTGGCTTGGGTGGTGACGCTGCCAGCATCGGCTCTCCTCGCTTGTATCGCTTACCTCATCCTCACCAGGGTTCTCTAGCAGGCTGTTCACCGTTGCGGGCAGAACAGTCACGATGAGATCGACCCGAACCCGTCGCTCTCTTATGACTGGAGCATCACTGCAAGATGGATCATGCCGGAACTGAGGCCAGGAACTCGCAAATGGAGGAAGCAATCTCGTCTCGGACTCGTCGGAATACTTGTCGCCATTGTTCGGCGGACTCTGTGACGGCTGCCGGATCGTCGAAATTCCAATGGATGAGTCGAACGGCTCCGGACCAACGAGGGCAACTCTCTTTGGCGCGATCGCACACCGTGATCACATAGTCGATGGGCTGCGTCGCATACTCGGCGACGTGCTTGGATCAGTGATGTGCGATATCGATCCCGACCTCGGCCATGGCCTCGATCGATCCGGGGTTCAGGCCGACTGGTTGCGTGCCTGCACTGCACACGTCATAGCGACCGCCCGCCAGATGCCGCAACCAACCTTCCGCCATTTGACTCCGAGCCGAGTTGCCGGTGCAGAGGAATAAGACTCGCGGCTTCATGCGGCCGCCTCGCGCGTGAACCAATGCCTGGTCCGATTGCAGATCCCACAGACCGACAACATGACCGGCACCTCCACCAGTACCCCCACCACGGTTGCCAACGCCGCTCCGGATTCGGCACCAAACAGAGCAATCGCCGTCGCCACCGCCAATTCAAAAAATTTGCTGGCCTCAATCAACGCGCCCGGCGCCGCGATCGCATGGGGCACACGAAATCGATGCATGAGCCCATAGGCCAATGAAGCATTCACATAGACCTGGAGCAGGATGGGCACT
Source organism: Nitrospira sp. (assembly GCA_025360665.1). Taxonomy (GTDB): domain Bacteria; phylum Nitrospirota; class Nitrospiria; order Nitrospirales; family Nitrospiraceae; genus Palsa-1315. The sequence goes on along the minus strand of JANYBU010000104.1, from coordinate 1,836 downwards.
GCGATCAACACCACATGAACGGTCTGCCCATAATGTTCTGGGCCTGAAAGGCGAAGATGAAGACCAAGGTGAGGAGCAGTGCCGCGATGGTGACCGGGGCAAATCACGGTAACAGCACGTATTCCACCCACCGCTGACCCTGTTGCGCACGAGCCAGGCCCGGAGTCCCCAACCAATTGCCACCGGAATCACGATGAATGCCAGGACCAAATACAGCAAGACCTCAAAGGGAACGGACAACGACGAGGCGCCGCTCACCAGCAGGCCGACAATCGGCGCAAACAGCACGAGCATGATCAAATTGTTTACGGACACCTGGACCAACGTATAGGCAGGATCCCCGTTCGTCAGATAACTCCAGACAAACACCATCGCGGTGCAAGGAGCTGCGGCCAGGATGATCGCCCCTGCGATGTACTGATTGGCTTCGACCGGCGTGATCCACGCGGCAAACACGAAGCGGAAGAACAGCCACGCGAAGAACGCATCGAAAACGGTTTGACCACCCAATTGACGAACAGCGTAATGACGAGTCCGGTCGGCCGCGCACCGACGTGGCGAATCGAGGCGAAATCGACCTTCATCATCATCGACACGATCATCAGCCAGATGAGCACGGCGATCGGCAGATTGATATGGCTGCCTTGGCCGAACTCCATCGTCCGCAATGTGTGGACAAGGCCCGGGGCGACCTGCCCGAGCACCACGCCCGCGGCCATACAGAGCGAGACCCAGACGGTCAGATAACGCTCAAATGGATTCAGTTGCTTCTCGACTACTGGTGGCGCATCCGTCAGCGTCGTCTCCATGAGCCTCCTGAATAATTCATCAAGATTTATTGATCAATCACGCAAAAAAGTTAACAGCGCGGACTTGGCCGAACCGTCTTCCTCACGGTCTTGAGCGATGCCACAAGATCCCCAAGCTCCTCGACGGCATCAGCATTGATTGCGTAATAGATCCAGCGGCCTTCTGGACGATCGTGAATCAAGCCTGCACCCTTAAGTACTTTTAGGTGAAAAGAAAGACGCGACTGTCCAGTTTGAAGGGCCTCGGTCAGTTCACACACGCAACGCTCGCCCTCCTTGAGCCGATCGAGAATGTCCAGCCTCGTCTCATCTGCAAGCGCGTGGCACAGTTCAGCTGTTTTCGCTCGATTTTTCCCCGACAGCGTAGGCATGCCTTCTTATACATCAAGAATATATGATGGGTCAACGGGAGATTATGTTGATTGCGTAAGCTTCTGACAGTCTGCTAAGGTGACGTGATAGAAGAGATCCTCCGCAATTATCTTCGGACGAATACCTCACATGGTCTGGGACCCCAAAGAAGATCCTTGGAGTAAGAAGCGCGACCCACTTGAGGATGCCCTCAGGCAGGCCCAATCGCAATTCAAGAATCTGATGCCCTCATTCAAGAATCTGATGCCCTCAAGCGGTTTCAGAAACATCGCGTTGGCAGGCCTGCTCATCTTTCTTGCCTGGCAGAGCGCGTTTATCGTCGCCCCGGATGAGGAAGGCGTCGTCAAACGATTTGGCGCCCCTGTCCGAACCGTGGGCCCTGGCCCCCATGGAAAAATCCCCTTCATCGAAACCGTCCTGCAGCCGAAAGTCCAAAAACTCCACCGTATCGAGGTAGGATTCCGCACAGATCGGCAAGGCCGCCAGCAAATGCTGGCGCAAGAAGCCCTGATGCTCACCGGTGACATGAACATCCTGGCCATCGAATTCATCGTGCAATACAAGATTAAAGAGTCTGCGAACTATCTCTTTAACGTCGCAGAAATCCATGAGACGATCGGCAAAGCTGCCGAGGCTTCAATGCGAGAAGTGGTCG
>JANYBU010000099.1 GCA_025360665.1 Nitrospira sp. | reverse complement strand
TACACGCAGCGCGAGTTGAACGCCATCGCCCATCGGTTGAACACGCGCCCGAGGAAATGTCTCGACTTTGCCACGCCCCTGGAAGTCTACGCGCACCTGCGCCATCCTTCACCCGTTGCACTTGGAACTTGAAACCGCCGGTTGATTTGGTTCATCTAGTTAGTTTCGTTCAACCAAAAAACCAGACAGACCAGACAAACCAAATAATGTTCTTCGTATGCTGGCGGACTTTTTCAGCATCCCGCTTGAGTCGGAAGCAACCATGACAGAAACCTGCTACGCCAAAGGCCAGAAAGTTATCTTGGTCACCAGCCAGATCAAGAATGGTAAATGGTTGTGCAAGTTTTCAATTCCAGGGTTCAGCCATCTTGACGGCGGCCTACACGGCCAGGATTCGTCGAAAGGCTACGACACGGAATGGGAAGCGAGAACCAACGCGTTTCAGCGTGCCAAGTTGTTGCTGGAGGGGCCACAGGACATGACGCAGCGGCACCTTCCTGAGAGGGTCTGAGAAACTGTTCTTGGGTCGGTGGTGCTGGACAGCGATGGTGCCGCAGGCTGGATTCAGTTACAGGAACTCGCTTGGGGGTTCTCGTCTTGAAACTGCCAGGTCTTCAGGCGCACGTTCCAACCGCTAGCAGGATTCTTGAAAACCATTTCGAACAAGTAGAACTTCGATGGCCTGTGCGTCTGGGACAAGCCCGGTCTATCTGGTTATCTAGGCTGGCTCGTCCATCTGGTTCGTCTGGTCTATCTGGTTAGTCTGGTTCAACCAAATAGACGAGACTGACCAGACAAACCGAACAGACCAAATGAACAAGACAGGCTGGCGGACTTTTTCAGCATCCTACTTGCGTTGATCGTCACAGTCACGCGGGCAGGCGCTCGACCTCAGGCTGTTACGCCCAGGTCCGGTGCGCTTCGCTGACGTGCTCTATCCCTCCCACGGCGCTAATTTCCCACCGGACATCGTCCGGGATCGTGACCACCCGCAACTCTGCGCCATGGCCATTGGCAGCCCCACCGAGTTCCTCTACGACTTGAGCCAACTTCAGATCATCTCGCGGGATCAGCTTTCCGCACTGATTGAGGCTCGGTTCTTTCGGCGCCGCCGCCTCGGGCCAGTAGGCACCGAGATCCGTTTCCTTCAGCACGTCCTGCTGGCCCAGCTCACGCAATCGTAGAAAGGCCTCGTGACTCACCGAAAACTTTCCGTAGCTCTTATTGATCACAATCTTCTTCATGGATCGATCCTTTCCTCTCCGCTGACAGAGTTCTTGTTGTCGCGCGCTTCACGAATGGGTCTGCATATCAGACACCGTATCCCTGTGGAATCAGCCCGCGCGGTTCCTCAGACTGCCTTCTTCACCGGGTCTGCGTATGCACTAGTATAGTTTCCGGACCAATGGGAATAGCGTCGGTTGGCCCAGGTGTTGACCTCGCCATTCTGGGTTGCGCCATACCGTTTCTCCAGCACAGCGGTAAACGTGCCCAGGTTGCCCTCGATCTCCAGAAGATCCGCATCCGTAATCTTCTCCCACTTCGCTTTGAGTGGCGCCTTAAGTTGGCTCCAAAACGCGTTGAATTGTGTTTGATTCATCTGGCATTCCTTTCGTGGTGTGATGACAGGTCCTGCCCACAACTACCGCGCTCGTCAGAGACAGCTGTAGTCGGCCCAGTACGTGCGGCAACCAATGGGCACTCTGGCGTAGAAGCGGCGGAGACCGGAGAATCAGACGCACGGGAACGTGGGAGGGAGTGCAGTGCGAGAGATGGGACAGTCTGCGTGGCTCAGTACGTCGTTCCTCACCTTACAGGGCTCTGAGGAAAGAGTCAACGCGATGAAGGCATGGATTAGCTCTAACGACTGGATATCATGGGGCAATAATTATTCTATTTGGCTGGTCATCGTCGGGCAGAAATGATGCTTCAACGAAGATCTGCGAAGACAAACCCGTCTCGTGTCACGATCTCACCGGTTTGAATCGGCACGGGATGCTGGAACATGGGGCCGGCATAGGCGAAGGTATGAAACTCTCCACGTTCTCCGCAAGGGTCAGCAGTCGCAGGCAGATCCGCCAGCAACGTGTCATCGAACTCACGCCCCACGAACGATGCAGGAATCTGTTTTGGATCCACGCAGGTGATACGTGCCCGGAGGCCCGCCGAGACCATCTCGCGCGCAAGGAGAGTCGTGGACAGGCCCCAGATCGGAAAGAGCGGCGACAGACCGGTTCCCGCGAGTTGCGTTTCCCGGTACTGGCGCACTTCCTCCAGAAAGAGATCGCCGAACGCCATCACGGCCACACCATCGGCGAGCGCTCTTTCTATCGCCGTTCTCATGGCCATTTCATATTGCTGATTACTGCAAGGGCTGGGGATCGGCACGGTCCACAAGGGTAATCCCACCGCCTCTGCCTGCGCCTGAAGCAGCGTCACACGCACCGCGTGCATGGCGACACGGTCATGCACCTCATTGATTGTCGTCAGGAGTCCGACGACCTCTACCTCCTGCCGCTGACGGAGCACATGGAGTGTCCAAGCGCTGTCCTTCCCACTACTCCAACAGAGAATCGCTTTCGGAATGCGGCTCATCTCCCCTCTCTTCTCGTATCTTCCATCACGAGACCACACCTGTGCAAAGCGGCGTTGCCTGCTCAGCCGGCTGCGAAACAACTATTCAGCACGCGAGAACTTCGAGGGTCTGCACACCTGGGACAAGACCGGTTTGTCTGGTTGATTTGGTTTGTTTTGTTTATCTGGTTGATTTGGTTCATGTGGTTAGTTTCGTCTAACCAAATAACCAGACAGACCAGACAAACCAAACAACGGTCTTCTTATGCTGGCGGGCTTTTCAGCATCCTGCTAAACGTCTGGAATCTGCCAGTTGATCGGAGCCAACCCCACAGCGGCAAGGTCTCGGTTGATCTGCGAGAAGCAGCGGCAGCCAAAAAACTTTCTGACTGACAGGGGCGAAGGATGTGCGGTTGCAATTACGGTATGGTGCGATTGCGTGATCAGCGTCCGCTTCTTCTGGGCCAGACGTCCCCACAGGACAAAGACCACCGGCGTCTGCTTCGCCGCAACCAGTTCGATCATACGATCGGTGAATCTCTCCCAGCCACGTTTCTGATGCGAATTGGCCTTGTGCGCTCGGACCGTGAGGACTGTATTGAGCATGAGGACGCCCTGCCTGGCCCAGGGTTCCAGATACCCGTTATTGGGAATCTGGCATCCAACATCATCATGGAGTTCTCGATAGACGTTTCGCAAGGAGAAGGGCAGAGGCCGAACGGTCGGTTGTACGGAGAAACAGAGGCCATGCGCATGACCAGGAGTTGGATAAGGATCCTGGCCAACAAGCAGCACGCGGACCTGGTCATACGATGTGGAGGCTAACGCGTTGAAGATGTCCTTGCGCGCCGGCAGGATCGTCTCCCCACCGGCCAGTTCTCTCTCAAGAAACGCATCAAGCGCGCGATAATAGGGCTTGCACGTTTCCGTACTAAGCAAGGATCGCCAGCCTGGAGGGATTGAAGGCAGCATGAGAGAAACTGATACCACAGAGCAGACTGTAATGCTCCCCAAAAATCAAGCCGTACACTTCCCCACCGCACGCCGTGGAGCAGACCTGAGACGATTCAATTGCCAGAGACGTGTACTGAGTTAGCCCGGGTTTTGTGGACACCAGGTTAAGAGTCACTGATCCGTCGCTCGAACTCCAGTGGCGTGAGATATCCCAGACTCTGATGCAGCCGCTGGCGATTGTAGAATCCTTCGATGAACGCAAAGATCTCCCGGC
>JANYBU010000098.1 GCA_025360665.1 Nitrospira sp. | reverse complement strand
GTGACATGTTCTTTTCGCTTCGACAGCTTGTCGACGAGGTCGAGACTTTCCTTAATGATGGAATTTATGGGTGTGAACGACCGATCCAGTTTTCCTTGGACGATGCCGAACACCGACCGCTCGGCGAAATCGAGCAGATCATCGATTGAAGAGGTGCCTTCGTACCCGCGTGTGAGGACTTCCGTGGAGGTATGGATCAACTCTCGCAGCAGCGCCTTGTCGCGCACGATCTTGCAGTGGTAGCGAATATTGGCGGAGCTGGCCACGTTCTGCACGAGCTCCGCTAAATAGGCGGCGCCCCCGATGGCCTCAATTTCCCCCTGCGCCTTCAACCGTTCCGTCAACGTAATCTGATCGATCACTTCTCCGACTTCCGACAGTTCCAGCATCGCACGATAGATCTTCCGATGCGACGTGCGGTAGAAGTTCTCTTCGACCAGTAATTCCATCGCCTTGGCCATCGCGCTATTGTCGAGGAGGACTGCGCCGAGAACCGACTGCTCGGCCTCCAGATTCTGAGGAGGTAGCTTAGGCTGGGACAGATCGACGGCTGACATGGATTTCATGACCGTTCCTTTACCTGCCGCCGAGACCGACGAGCCGCGGCCACCAGGTCTGCAAGCCCCATTTTTTTCGAAAGACGACTCAGAGTGCCGGTTCGGCGGCCAGGCATGTGCGCGGCGAGGGACTCGACCACCAGCACGTCATCATGATCCATCCCTGGTGCGCCCACCACGACCACGGCCGCTGCCTGCTGGGCCAACCCCGCCGTCACGGCGGCAGACACGAGCGCCGCGTCGCTCCCCTTCATCGTCTGCTGCACCACTCGGGAACGAGTTCGACGCAACTGTCCTCCCACCTCCATCAATCGACGAGTAGCCCGGCGTGGCGCAGCCACAAGATAGTCGACTCGCGCCGATACCGATCCTTCATCAGGAAACTCCACCGTGCGGAAGAGCCGATCAACATCCAGGCCAAAACCGGTTGAGGGCAGTGGCCGGCCGAATCGACCGATCAAGTGATCGTACCGTCCGCCGCCGCCTAACTCCGCCCCCATCCCTTCGGCAAACACGTCGAAGACGACACCATCATAATAGTCGAACCCGCGGAACTCCCCGAGGTCCAGAAGCAGTGAGTCCCGGTGGCCTGCCGCACACAACAGTTGATACACCTGGGCAAGCCGTTCGAGCGGAGCGGCCAATGCCGGATCGCCGGCCGCGAGGACCCGTCCGCGTGCCAGCACTTCCTCTTGACCGTACAGCTCAGGCGCTTCCCGAATGGCACGCGCCGCCGTCTTGGAGATACGCTCGTTCGCAAGGATCTCTTCGAGTCTCGGCAGGTCTTTTCGCGCCGCCGCCTGCTCAGCCAATTTCTGCCCCTGCGCCGACAGCCCGGATCGCATCAGGAGCCCCTTAATAAATCCCACATGTCCAAGAGACACTTTAAAGGACTGAAGACCGATCGTGTGGAGACATTCGATCATCACACCGATGACTTCGCTGTCGCTCGTGACATCGTCTAGGCCGATGAGTTCGGCTCCGACCTGAAAAATTTCTCGACCTCGCCCAGCATGTTCCTGCTCGTAGCGGAAGACGGACGTTCGATAGGAGAGCCTCAACGGCAGCGTCGCACCCGTGAGGCCCATTGCGACCGTCCTGGCGATCTGCGCCGTGGCATCCGGACGAAGAAGTAGCGTCCGCCCTGTCGTACGATCGACGAATTGATAACAGTGCTCGATCAGTTCCGGCTCAAGCCCCGGAGCCAAGACGTCGAGATACTCGAACGTGGGAAGAATGATCTCATCGTAGCCCCAACGGTTGACTTGCGCGAGCAACTGTTCTTCAAGGCGACGGACTTGCTTCGCCGCATGAGGGAGGATCGTGGCCATGCCGACGGGCACGAGCGAGCGCTCGCGGGACGACGGGGCCTGTCCTGAAGAAGGGCGGGGCTTCGGAGGAGCAGAGACCATAGCTGACCTGATTGATGGCGCGCGGGGTTAGGATAGAGCCGCGACTTTGACTGAGAGAATGTCCTTGCTGGATTTGATCGCCTCAAGCACCGTGTTCGGGAAGACCGCATCGGATCCAATGATGAGCAGCGCGTTCCCACCCCGCTTTTCGATCGCGCATTGCATCCGGACGATGTTGATCTGGTTGTCGCCGAGCACCTTCCCCACCATCCCGATCACCCCTGGGCGATCGATGTTGAGGATCAGGAGCACGTGTCCCTCTGGCACAACCTCAACATTGAACTGATCGATCTCAACGACGCGCGGATCTTTCTTGTGATAGAGCGTGCCGGCCACCTGGTACGATTTCTTACCGGCCTCCACTCGCACACGAATCAAGCTGGTAAAATCGCCTGCATCGGAGCTTTTCACTTCCTTCACTTCAATCCCACGTTCCTTCGCGACGATCGGCGCGTTCACGTAGTTCACAGGAGCTTCCATAATCGGGTTCAACAATCCCTTCAACACGGCGATCGTGAGCGGCGCGACCGACAGACTTGCCACCTCTCCGCTGTATTCGACGGTCACACGTTCAAGCCCGCCTTCGCACAACTGCGTTTGCAACTTGCCAAGCTGCTCGGCCAACGACAGGAACGGCTGAAGCCTCGGCAACAGCTCCGGAGAAACCGATGGGATATTGACCGCCCCGCGCGCGATGCCCTTCGTGAAATAATCGACGACTTGTTCCGCAATCCCGACGGCCACATTCTCTTGCGCCTCGGTCGTCTGGGCTCCGATGTGCGGCGTACAGATAAAGTTATCCAGTGTCAACAACGGATTGTCCGGCTTGACTGGCTCCTCCTCGAAGACGTCGAAGGCAGCCGCCGCCACTTGTTTTGCCTTCAAGGCTTCGACCAAGGCGCCCTCATGGATGATCCCGCCGCGGGCGCAATTCACGATCATGACGCCCGGCTTCATCTTGGCAATTGCCTGTGCGTTGATGATCCCGCGAGTCTCGGGGGTCAAGGGGGTATGGACGGAGATGATGTCGGCTCGCCGGAACAACTCGTCAAGCTCCACCGTGGTAATGCCCATTTCCTGAGCCCGTTCTTCTGCCAAGTATGGATCGTACGCGACGATACTCATGCCCATGCCCTGGGCAAGCTTGGTCAGA
>JANYBU010000097.1 GCA_025360665.1 Nitrospira sp. | reverse complement strand
TACACGCAGCGCGCGTTGAACGCCATCGCCCATCGGTTGAACACGCGCCCGAGGAAATGTCTCGACTTTGCCACGCCCCTGGAAGTCTACGCGCACCTGCGCCATCCTTCACCCGTTGCACTTGGAACTTGAAACCGCCCTGCCATAAGGGCAGGCGGCATACATGCCACGACGATCACGGTCACATTATCTTCTCCCCCTCTGCCCAGCGCCTGCTCGATTAGGTCGTGGCAGGTGCGGTGGGGATCGCCGTTCGCGCGGGAGAGGATCGAGGCGATGGCCGCGTCCTCCAACATTTTCGTGAGCCCGTCGCTGCAGAGGACGATGAGGTCGTGCGGCATCACCGGCGTCGAGGTCAGCTCCGGTTCCATGTCGACGCCCATCCCTAAGCCTTTGGTCAAGATGTGACGCTCAGGATGTGTGAGCGCCGTGGCCGCATCGATCAGGCCGCGCTGAACAAATTTCTCGACGAGGGTGTGATCGCGCGTCAATTGTTTGAGCTGTCCTGTCCGATAGAGATAGGCGCGACTATCTCCCAAGTGGGCGATATGGGCCACCGGCGTCGGTGACGACGTTATCGCCAAGGCGACGAAGGTCGTGCCCATCCCCTTCAAAGATGGTCTTGCCAGGATGAGGTCATGGATTCGCCGGTTGGCGCTCGTCACGAGGTCTGCCACGAATTCGGCAGCAGCGTTTGGGTGTTCGCGGAACCAAGCCGTTCGTTCTCGCGCCCGCTGTGCAGCCACGGCCACGGCGGTTTGGGCCGCAAGATCCCCTGCCGGATGCCCTCCCATCCCATCTGCCACGATCCAGATGCCGCAGTCATTCAGGAGGGCCAGCGCATCTTGGTTCGACGCTCGAACATGACCCGTCTCGGTTCGACCGACCCCGGTCCACTGCTGGGGCTGTGTCATGGAGAGACCTCGGTCGGCTCTTGGTGACGGTTCGGCGGAAATCCCACGGAAGACGGGCCGAATCGCGCGACCATTTGGTCATAGAGCAATGCCGCGAGCGGTTCGAGGTTTTCGGTATCGGCCGCGTTGTACCTCAGCAATAGATCGCGTGCGGCCTCGTCTCCTGCGCACCACTGGTGCCACAGGCGAACAGCTTCCCACCCGTCGAGTCCCACCACATCGGTCTCGCGCTCAATTTGGAGTTCCTGCTCAATGTGTTTCAGTCCACCCTGCATGCCGAGCCTGCGCGCCGCGAAGCAGAGATCGAAGTGCGGCTTCTTGAAATTCAACCGGGGGAACTTCGCCTGCAAGTAGGGAATGTCGAACCCGCTGCCGAAGAACGTAATGAAGAGGTCTGTCTGCTCCAGTTCCGCGTGTAATCGATCTTCCGTTAACGTTTCCCCGCGGACCAGGCTCGTCATGTATCCGTTGCGATACAATCCGACCACCGTCACATGACCCTCGCGCGCAGACAGTCCTGTCGTCTCAATGTCGAGATAGAGCGTACGATGGCGAAACGTCTCGAAGAGGCGCCAATGCTCCCGGCTTTTCAGGCAAGTTCCGAAGAAGTGCGCGTCGCCGTCTTCTAAACGCGATTGGGCTGTGGCGAGTTCGCGGTCATACCACTCTTTTCTGGTCGAGGAGATGCCCGGCAGGGTCGGAGATCGGAGGAATGCGGCCCAATTGAGAATGCCTTCCTGCCAGAGACGGCGTTCGGAACTTTGGCCGATACCTTTGAGAAGCACGAAGGATGACGTGAGCATATGATCGCGGGATTGTAGCCTTGATTTCACCGAATAAACAAGCTAAAGTCCGCGGCCTGAGCGGGTTTTCATCTTATGGCCGCCGAAAAGCGGCGATTGGAACGCAATGGCTGATCTCCCCAACAAGATTCGGATCACCGTCGGATCTGTGCAGCTCGATGCAGAACTCAAGTCAACAAAGACGGCGCAGGAAGTCTATGCCGCGTTGCCGGTTGAAAGTCCGGTCAACACCTGGGGCGAAGAGTTCTATTTTAGACTGGCCGGGGTGAAGGACCATCGAGAGACGGCAACGAATCAAGTCAAAGTCGGCGATGTTGCCTTCTGGGGAGCCGGGCAGGTTCTGGCCATTTTCTTCGGACGCACACCGATGAGTATGGGGCAGGATCCAGTTCCGGCCGACCGTGTCAACGTGATCGGCCGCATTCTTGGGGATGCCTCGGTGCTGCGGCGTGTTATGGAAGTCCCCACTATTCGGATCGAGCGGATATAGCAGGATGTTGAAAAAGGGGTGGGGTAGCTGGGACGATCCCCGTGCTCGCGCAACGCGCGGCCTCAGAAGGCCCTCGTTGGACGCGCGCAGTTGGGATCATCCCAGCCACCCCTTAAAAAGTGATAGTTCGCTGCGGCCTTGCTTGGGACAAGGCACGTCTTGGCGCGCCGGGGCTGGGCGGGTGAGATGGACGACCTTTTTGACCATCCTGCGGGAATGTTTTTCTGTTGTGCTACACGTGCGGACCACCAAAGTTCTCGCGTGCCGACATAGTTTGTGCACGGCTTGCTAGCCATGAGACTATCGAAAGAACGCGTTCGCCACATCTCGGAGTCGGTTGCCACCAGGCTGCAGCAAGAGGGGCAGGTGGCGATCGTCGGGGATCGCAAGGCGTTCGTCGAGCAGATCGATCATGCCATTCTCGAGGAACTGTCGGTCGAAGACCGCCTGAACGCCGAAGTGCGACAGCTGTTGAAAGCCTACGAGCAAGACATCGAGCGGGGACAAGTGGACTTTCAGCGGATGTTCACGATGGTGAAGAATAAGCTGGCGCGGGAACGGGGCATCATCTTATAACGCGTGAGACGTGAAAGGTGAAACGTAAAATGCTCGAACGTCCAACTCCGTACACTTCACCTTTCACGTTTCATGCACTGCTATGTTGAGCGAAGATAAAATCAGCCATCTCTCCCACATCATTCTTCAGGTGGTCAAGAAAAGCCCGCTGGTGACGGTACAGGCCGACGAGGGGCGGGTCCTGAAAGAGATCAAGCGGGTGCTCGCATCCGAGTTGGCGCAAGAGGAAGAAATCGATCGAAAGGTCAAGGCGAAGTTGGCTTCCTACTCGCGCGGGATCGTCGAGGGCAGTGCGGAGTGGGATGTGCTCTATCGGAAAATGTTCGAGGAAGAGACGCGGAAACATACGAAGGCGTGAGGTGCCGATGGAACGTGGCGGCGCGATGAAATGCCTGTCCCTGCTTGGAGTGCTCCTCTTGCTTGTCGGAGCAGTGGCCTGTTCCTGGAGCAAGGCGAAGCCGTTGGTCCCACTGGCGCTCGAGCCCGGAGTCAAGGCGCAAGCGGTGACTCTGACTGAACAGGGGGCGCAGGCCTATCAAGCGAGGCAGTTCGACGACGCGAAGAATTATTTTTCCCAAGCGGTGGCCGCGGCTCCTCAATCGGGGCCCGCGCATTATAACTATGCCTTGGCCTTGAATGCCCTGGGCGACACGGAGCACGCGCGCCCACAATTTATGGAAGCGGCCGACCTGGCTCCGGGCGACAAAGTGATCTGGGATTCGCCTGCGCTCCGTCCCTTCGGCGACCCGAAGTCTCCAAAAAAGTTCAAACCTCCAATGGGGGCCACCAGGTCGGGCATTGGCGGTGGGCCGCGATAAGAGCGAACGCCTGAACTCTGAACGATGAACGCTGAAGTAACAATTGTTTCCTTGCTCATAGTTCATCGCTCAACGTTCAGCGCTTCCTGGCCGGTGGACTTTATCAACATCCTGCTAAGCAACTGGAAAAGGAGTGAGCGAAGATGGTAAAGGAACTCGAAGTCGGTGATAAGGCTCCCGCCCTGTCGCTTCCCGAT
>JANYBU010000020.1 GCA_025360665.1 Nitrospira sp. | reverse complement strand
GATCAACTCGTCGTACCATGTGTAGGCCGTCGGATGGCTGGCTGACGGGTCCTTGTTCGTGTTGTACGGGAGCAGCCAGAGTTTGCCGTACTTGGCGTCGGGGTCTCGGTTGGCGAGGTCATAGCCCGTACCGGTTCCAGGGATCTGCATGCCGAAAAGAGTGGCTGGTTCCGGGCTGAGGTCCACCACGAGCTTTGACGGCTGGTGTTCCCGGGCCACCCATAGCTGGATCGTACTGTCCCCGTGGTACAGGCCGTCGTTCTTGTACCAGGTGCCGATCTTGACGTGCAGCTGGAACGTCATCCATTCATCGGGATAATAACGCGCACTGCCAGTGCTGAACAGTCCCTCGGATTGCCCGTCTTTCCCGCTGCAGCTGTGGTACATCCCTGGAGAGCCGAGATGGTAGGGATTGCTGACCACGATCTCCAGTTGCGTGCAGGAATAGGCTGTGGCTCCTGGTCGGTCTCCTTCCCCCACGATGAACTGTTTCCAGCCGCCACCCCCTGGAAACTCCGTGTCCAGAAACTCCGGGGAGAACCGCTGTCGCCATTGAATGTAGAACTCACCTCCTTCGCCATATTGAGCCGAGAAGTCGTCTCTGAAATTCAACCAGAAACTACCCGAGGAGTCGGATCCGGAATTCGACGGAATCTCAAATCGCAGGGATCCAGAACCCGAGGCCTTTACGTCGGTGACGACTCCGCCGAGTTTCTGCTTCTGCCCCCATGGCGGATCGATGTGAGCATCGATGTCCGGAGCGGAGTCGAATCCGACGCATCGAATGACCCCAGAACCGTGACAGCGTGTCGGAAAGTCGGCCCCTTGACCGGGAGGGAGTGCTGTGGCGCATCCGGAAAGGCCAAGGAGTAGAGCGAGCCACACGAGGTGGGATACGGGACGGAGTCCCTGCACATATTGAAACCCGCGAAACGAGAAAGGGCGCATCAGCTACCTCCTTCGGTCACGGCAGACCGGTGCGTGCGAATCATGTACCGATATGCCTGGTCATTGCTTGTACCGAGTCGAATTCGGGCATCGACGATTATGCAGTCTTGCCCTTCCGGCAACGCAAAGGTCGGATTCAGATCGAGTTCGGCGATACCGGGCACTGCTTCGACGAGGTGGAAAGTTCTCAACAAGGTGTCCTCGATGGCTTTGATGTCAGCTGGCGGTTGGATACGGTAGCCGATGTTTGTTCTCTTGCGTGACGCGCCGATGACGGCGACGAAACGAGGACGGAAAAGTGGTTTCAGCGAATCTGCTGTGGAACGGTGTGGGGATTGAGGCATGGCTAAATGGGCTGTTCCTTTCTGCACATGAATCACATAAGCCACTTGGGTTGAAGAAGCAAGATGGCCCCTAGCCCGGCCATCACCAGGCCGCTGGTCAACTTCAGCCAGTGTCCTGCGCGCTCTTGTAGTTTCCTGCGACTCAGCGTGACCACCGCGATCATGACCATAAGGCTGGCATCGAAGATGTAAGCCAGGTTATAGAGGCCGAGATAGCCATAGTATTTCCATGAAGGCATATGTTGAAGGGTGAGAATCTGCGTGTAGAGGGCAGGGAATCAGGCAGTACATAGCAGTTCGACCAGGTTCACGAGTCCTGCCAGGGCGCCAGTGAGGTTGTCGGCTTGGAGTATCCCCCGGATCCTGGAGTACAATCCCGGCTTTGCGGATTCAGGAATGCTCAGCGAGATGCCGCAATGCAGCGCAAAGAAGTCCTTCACATTGACCATTCCTACCAAGAGGGCGACGCCGCCGAGACCGATCTGGATGGGGAGTGAGAGGCCGATCAGGAGAAATATGTTGAGCCAGGCTGCCATGAAGGCAAAATACACTAAGCCGCTGACGAGGACGAAGGTTTCGGCGATGACGGCCATCTTCCGTCGATCTTGAAGATTGACGAGCAATGACAACAGGAAAAGCAGCACCCACATCGCGCAGGGGTTGAACCCGTCCATGAGTCCGGTGACGATGGTGAAGAGCGGGAGCCCCAGTTCGCCGGCACTGAGACGAGCAAACCAGGAAGTATCAATACTGTCAGAAGGACGAGGAGGAGGGGCGCCGTATCGATGCATGAGGAATCGGTTTCAATCCGGCAGATGTCTTTGAGGTAAACTGCCTGCGGCTTACGGCAGAGGCTGATCGAGGAGTGCCGTGATTTTCGTACCGGTCGATTCTGCTTCGGAGTACCCAACGATCAGATTGCCGCGTAGATGAAAAGCCAGCACACCCAGTATCTGGACGCCATACCGGGCAGCCAATTCTTGCAGTTGGCGCAAGGCGGTTGGGTCCTGTCCGCCATCGCGAAGCACGATCCGAAGGCTTGGCCGGTCGCGCCGAAAGTCTTCGAGAAACCGTTTGGCCTCTGTGCAATGCGGACAGCCTTGGCGGACAAAGACCTCGATATCCGGCTGTTCACTGGCAGGCTCGACTGCCGCGCTCCCGAGCGGTCAGGACAAGCGCCAGGACGAAGAGTCGGTGCGGGGTCATGACTCCGTCGCCACGCAGAATGTCAACTGAGCGGGTCGAACGGTGCCATCATCCGCACATAGGCCAGCACATCCATCACTTGTTGGTCGGTCAGCTTCCCCCGGAACCCATGCATGGGGGTGAAGGCTGCCCCGTGCGAGATCGTGATCAAGAGTTCCCAATCGGTTTTGGAGCGCGAGGTGATGGACTGGAGGTTTGTAGGGCGTACGATCAGGTACTGCCCATCCGGCCCGTCCCCATCTAGCTTCTCGCCGTGACAGCGCAGGCAATTCTTGTCATACACCACCTGGCCGGCTTGAGGGTTCCCGCGCACCGCTTGTGCGGCGACCCATGTGCTGCATCCCATCACCAGTAACAGCACGCTCAGTATCACTCGAACGTTCATAGCCCTGCATCCTTTCATGAATGAATCGCTGAGGACGGTCGATTGGCGGTCAGCGCACCACGAGTACGGAGCAGCCGGCCCGATGCACGATCCCGTGCGACACGCTGCCCAGCAAGAAACGATCGAGCCCCTTCCGCCCATGGGAGCCGACCACGATGAGGTCGTGGCTATTTCCCACTTCGCACACGGTGGTGACGGGATCACCCGTGCGGACCATGGTAGACACTGTGAAGTGCGGGCTGGCCAACGCCTGGGCCGTGTCGTTCACGACCTGTTCAGCATACCGCTCACTTTGCTCAGACCAGCCTTCGAGTCCCACCATCAAATGCTCGCTGACATTGTGGAGCGAGGGGACGACCGAGAGGATGGTGACCGCGACGGGGTTCTTGAAGGGGTGCGCCGTCAGCCACGTGTGCAGACGGATCGCATCCTCGCGGCCTTCCGCCGCCAGGAGGACGCGGGTGATGGGGCGAGCTTTCCCTTTCACGATCAAGGTCGGCACTGTGGCATGGAGCAGGATGCGGTGCGAAACGCTGCCGGCAAACACTTCTGTCAGCCGGCTGTGATCGTGTGTGCCCATTGCGATGAGGTCGGCCTTTACCGCAGTGGCGCTATCGAGAATGAAGGCGGCTGGGTGCTGGACTTCGCATAACGTCCGGATGGAGGGGGTCTCAGCCGACAGCAGGGTGCGGCAGCGTTCAATGGCCTGGCGACCAGCATCGATCAAGGCTTGACGGAAATCGTCGTATCCTTGCAGATTGACTGCCCCGGCCACGAGGGGAGACTGGAGCATGCCAAGATCCACGCCATGTACGAGCACGACGTCGTCCGGGCGGTAGAGTAATCCGATCTGTTCCACGGCGGCAAAAGCCTCATCCGACCAATCCACGCCAACTACGATTCTCATTGTCGTCTCTCCATAATTCAGAATAACGGGTGCGGTGCCGTGCCGAACGGCAAGACCCGTGGCCGGTCGCCGGCATTTCCCCGAATGCGCCAGACGCCGTCCTCAAGCGTCAGATAATGCACTTCTTCGTACCAGCTGTCGATCGGCACGCGGAGGCCGCTGGTCTTCGAGCGGCCCGACAAGCTCCCCGTGCAGGTCACTTCGATGATGGCGTTGGAGCCCGATCCCACTTTGGCGATCTTCAAAAAGAAATGCACCTCGCTCAGGTCATGGTATTCCTCGAACAGGTCGAACCAGATCTTACGAATATCCGCCTGTTTCAACCCATGATAGTTGTACTGGGTTGCATAGAGCGCCATGATGCCGTCAAGATTTCCCGCATCGATGGCTGATTCAGCCTTGTGAAACACATCCAGGATCTGATTGACGGTGGCCTGATCCACCTCCACGACCGCGCTCTTTTGAATGGACGTCGTCGCCTGTCCCATCGTTCCGGTCGCAAGGCTGAGCGCCGCCACAGCGACAAGTATCCATCGACTGGGATAGGACCACATCGGCCGTGCCATGGCCACAGACGGCGTGAGGCCGGTCATCGGCCCACCGTCGTCGACAGGCAGTGATCACGACGTGTGATCGTGCCGAATTGCCCATTGCGTGTCGTCCTAGGGTTGGCGGTCATATTCTTCTCCTCAAGGGTTGGGACCAGGGCTCAGCGAGTCCATGTGACCCGTACGAATTGTTCATCCTGGTCGTAATGCAACCCCAGCTCCCCGTGGTAGGCCTGTTTCAGCGCCTCGCCGATTCTCTGGGGTAGATGGGTATCGGTCGTGGAAATGACCAGGCCCTCAGGTTGTGATTCAATCGCCATGATCCGAGAGAGCGGGTGTTCCTTCTTCTCCTTTTCCTCCATGTTTTTGACGACGCCGACCAGCTGTTCGTGCTGGGTATCTTTGAACGGCCCTTTGATCGTGACGAGGCCCTTGGGGTATTTATCGTGGATCCGGTGACAAGCCGGACAGAGAGTCTCGTGCGCACCTGCCGGTTTCGCTTCCCAGGTCCACCGCCCTTTGTGAAAGACTGCCCCGCATGTTGGACAGACAGTGGGCTCCTTGAGCTTCCCCTGCAGTTTATAGGTGTCGTGTTCGTCCTCTTGATACGTTTTGTCTCTGCGAGCTCCCAGCCCTGACGGGATCTTGGAATGGGTGGACATGTTACGGCGTACCCTCCTTGGCTGACAAGACGTTTTACGAGGCTGGTGACGGGGGCGTGCGTTCGAGCATCGCCTCCTCGGCCAGATTGAGATACTGTATCACGTCGCGATCCTCGACTTGCGTGAAGTCGGTGAAGAAATTTCCCACGGCGTAGAACGGGTCCGGTGTCATGAGAATCACCAGCTCGTCCACATGTGATCGAACTTCACGGATCGTCGACGGGGGTCCGACCGGAATCACACCCACCAGGCGGCGGGGCTGCAAACTGCGAATGGCGAGTGCCGAGGCCAGGAACGTCGAGCCTGTGGCGATGCCGTCGTCAACCAAGAGCACGGTGCGGCCAGTGAGTTGCGGGAGCGGCCGTCCCTGCCGGTACAGATCCTTACGCCTGGCGATCTCTTTCTCCTGGACATGAATCAACCGGTCCAGCTCATGCCGGGATAGACCAAACGAGCTGACCGCCTCTTGATTCAGATAGCGGGATCCCGTCTCGGCCACCGCTCCAATTGCATACTCGGGATTGCCCGGCGCACCGATTTTGCGGGTAATGAACACGTCCAGCGGAAGGTGGAGTGCCAGGCTGAGTTGATAGCCGACCGCCACTCCGCCCCGCGGAAGAGCGAGAATCAACGCTGTCGGATCGTTGCGGTATTGACTCAGCTCATCGGCCAGTATCCGGCCCGCTTCTTCGCGATTGCGAAACATCACGCCTCTCCCTCCCTTGATCTAGCAGGCTGCGGTAAAACTATATTGGCACACAAATACTTCGAGGGTCCGTACGTGTGGCACAAGAGGAGCACAACCCCACAGGGTAGCCACGCGAGACCGGCGGGACGGGCGAGGGTTCAAGGTCCGAAGTTCGAGGTTTTCGGAACTTCGAACCCCGAACTTCGGACCGAGCCTTTCTCGCCGGTCTCGCGCTTCACGCGCCACGGTCTCTGGTGCTGGCGAACTATTTCAGCTTCCTGCTAGGGCCTTGATCCTGTTCCCTCATAAGATTCCGTGCGTGACTCCCACGCCAATCAGAAACATGGCGAGCAGGACCAGCAACGCGATCAGCCACCACAGATGATGATGAGGTTCCGTGGCCTCATGATGCCCATGCACGTCCCACGGAAGCTCAAGATAGTGAGGATGTCGTAACATTGTACCCCTCCTTTCGTCGTCCTCAGGAGACCTTCACCTCGATGGATTTCGGTTTCGCCTTCTCCGACTTGGGCAGATGCACTTTCAAGACCCCGTCTTTGTACTCCGCGCTGACCTTGCTGCCGTCGGCATCTTCCGGCAAGGTGAAGCTCCGCATAAAGCTCCCGTAGGCCCGCTCGACACGGTGATACTTCTTCCCTTTTTCCTCTTTCTCATACTTTCGCTCGCCGGAGATACTCATCACGTCGTCCTGGACCGTCAGTTTGACGTCTTCTTTCTTCACTTCCGGCAGATCCGCCTTGATGAGGTATTCCTTCTCGTCCTCCGTAATGTCGACGAGCGGCGACCATTCTGCGACGGTCATGGCTTCCTTCCCGGCCTCGGTCCGAACAGCGGGGCGGCCCAAATAGGTCGAGAGGCGCTTCTCCATCTCCTCCAAATCTTTGAATGGATTCCAGCGCGTCATTGTCGGTTCCCAACGGGTTAAAGCAGAC
>JANYBU010000383.1 GCA_025360665.1 Nitrospira sp. | reverse complement strand
CCACGGGATTTGAGCAGCTGGTCGGTCTCGCCAAGCAGCACCTTGCCCCCGCTGCTGCCTAAGCGCAGTCGCCTATCGAGAGTGCTCTTCGAAGAGGTTGTTGGGATAGGATGTGGGTCTTGAGGAATGCGCAGACGGGCGTACGCCTCAAGACTGTTCGGCTAGTTCTGTCAGATCGATTTCAAACGCGACAGCCGGAACACTAATCTGCCATCGCTCGAGAACTTCCGGGTGTAGCTCCCCAATCACACCGACCTGTTTTCCCCCAGATACGATACTCCCTACTCGTCCGGCAAGAAATGAAGGATGCTGGATCGGTTCCAGGCTGTACGCTTGGTTCACATAGTAAAACAATGTGTCCAGGCAGGAGTGGATCTCGGAGAAATGTGCATCGGCATGGGCAATCACCCCCCCGAGCACCGTCACGGAGCGTGACCCGAGAGGTTGCGTGGGATCAGGCCTGGCCACTTCACCCGCCTCGAACATTCGATGGGGATAAAACGCCCGGTTCGATGCGGTTTCCACACGAAGCAGCGAAGGAAGCATCCATTGCCGAAGTGCAGAGAAGTTCTGGGACATCACATTATCCACTTCGACGAGTTCCCCCCACTCGGTCCCCTCCAATCGCATCGCATCGCGTAGATCCTTGGGTGAACCGAGAATGTTGGAAATAATTTCCTGGAAGCCCATGCCGACCATGAGGGCCCTGACACGGTCGGATACCGTTTCGATGCGCGACAATCCACCGACCGTGAACTGCGAAGGCATCACCGGCAAAAAGTCGCCGTACCCACGGCTGATTGCGACATCTTCGACGACGTCCATCACGTGCATCAGGTCCTGCCGATAGAGCGGAAGCGTCACCGTTACTTGTTCAGGCCCAGTCGTCACCGCATAGCCATAGGCCGCTAAGGCCTTGGCCACTTCGTGGGCGCCTAACGCCTGCCCAAGAGCCTGCTCGATCGTGCTGATAGGAAGCGTGCGTGACTTTCCGAGATCTTGCGGAGTCATAACTGTCTCGCCGAGAGCAGTCTTATAGGGATACCGTACTTCAATCGGCTCAATGACCGCGCCACGATCTGCCAGATTGGCTGCGAAAATGTTGAGAGTCAGGACGACCATCGAAAGATCAGTGCCCGTCACCTCGACGAATAAGGCATCGTCTCCCACCCGCACCTCTCCGACTTCGCGGCTATTGATAATCGGTGGGAAAGAGAGTGCATGACGCTTCGCATCACGAAGGAAGGGCAAGCGATCCTGGCCTGCGAGAATCCCACCGAACTCCAGCCCTTTGGGATGGACGAGCAGCATCTCTCCGAGCGTCATGACCGTATCCATGCCCAACGGCGTGAATGTGACTTCGTCCGGTTTCACCAAGTCATAGGTGACAGGAAACTCGATCGCCGCGAGCCGATAAAGTCCGATCGACACGGTCCGACGTTTTCGGCCGAACATCTCGGCGAGCTTCTCTTGCGTCTGGATCAGCTGCGCGAGGCCATCCTGGGTCATGCGGTAGCCGGTTGCAGCACAGGCCGCTACAAAAGGCCTGACCTTCTCCAGGCCGGGGGCCACGTTCAGTCGCTTGGGCGATTTCGATGTGGTCGTGAGAAAGTCGTACCTCGCGAGGGCGCCCTGTCGTTTCACTCGAATCTGCCGCGCGATCCCTTCGCAGCACCAGAGATCGGGGCGGTTGCTATCTTGTAGCTCAATGCGCAGTTCGCCGGTGTCGGGATTCTGCCCCTTCAGCTCACCCTTCACGAGCATCAACGACTCTTCGAGTTGCTCTATGGTGATCGATTGGCGAGCCTCCCCTGGCCCTGCAAGCAATCCCTCGAGATCCTGTTTAAAAATAGTAATCGTGGGCATGGGAAACCTAGAACGCCCCCCTGGTGGAACGAATCAGATCAAGATTATCGGTGAACAGCTCACGAATATCGTGAATACCGAGCGCCACCATCGCCATACGATCAAGCCCCAGCCCCCAGGCAATCACCGGCACTGTTACGCCCAGCGGAAGGGTGACTTCCGGCCGGAACAACCCGGCTCCGCCAAGTTCCATCCAACCGAGCTTCGGATGGCGCACATGCAGCTCGACCGACGGTTCGGTGAAAGGGAAGTAGGCTGGGAGGAATTTGACTTCCTTGGCCTGCGCCACTTCACGGGCAAAGAGGTTCAGCAGACCGAGTAGCGTGCGAAAGTTGATGTCTTCGCCGAGCACGATCCCTTCCACCTGAAAGAAATCGGTTGCGTGCGTCGCATCGACTTGATCGTAGCGGAAGCAACGGGCAATGGAAAAATACTTTCCCGGCACCGCTGGTTGTGCCGCCAACGTATGGGCTGAGACGGCTGTCCCCTGGCTCCGTAAGACCAGCCTGCGTGCGCGCTCCGCATCGAAGGGATAGTTCCAACCGGTTGAACCGGTTTCGCCGCCGTCCTGGTGCGCTTGCATGACCCTGGATAAGAACGGTTCCGCAATCGACGAGGCATGCGTCGGTTCCTTCACGAAGTAGACGTCATGAATGTCCCGTGCTGGATGGAATTGCGGCATGAAGAGGGCATCCATGTTCCAGAATTCGGTCTCCACCAGCGAGCCCCGCATTTCCTGGAACCCCATGCTCACGAGCTTCATCTTCACGGTATCGAGAAACTCGCGATACGGATGTCGTTTGCCTGGCGCGATCCGTGGCGCGCGAAGGCTGATCGTGTACTTACGGAACCGTTTGGTCCGCCAACTCCCGTCCTTTAACAGCTCGGGCGTCAGCTGGGAGACCTCTTCCGCTGTTCCTTGCCGAGAGAGTTGCTGGGCGGCCTCAATGCCGGCAACTGAAAGCTTGAGCGCTCTGGCCACTCGATCATCGATGCGGAAGGGTTCCCGCGCATTCCCTCGTTTGACGGCGTGGTCTTGAATGACCTGCCGTTGTGCCTCGGAAAATGCCTGCAGCTCACGAGTCACCCCATGGAGCTGTTGCAGCAAGCCCCGCATCGCTTCCGCCGTCTGGCTCGGCCGGCCGGTCGATTCGATACAGCCGCCTTGAATGATGAGGAGCGCGCCTTCTTTCTTGAGCCGTCCGATCGCGCCGCTCACTTCCGCCGGTTCGAGCCCTTCCCGCGCTTGTATGTCCTGAATGGTCAGACGCTTACCGGTTCTAGCCGCATCGCGAGCAGCGGACAGCACCCGTTCGATCGGCGAATATTTCTCAAAGTAGAGATCGCCGATTTTGGTGAGCGAGACAATTGGCGTCACGGTCTCGGTATCGACCGCGAGCAACGACTTGGCGAGCAACCATTCGACCGCCATGCTCAACTGCGAGGGCTCTAACCCGGAAGATTGCGCCAACGGCTCTGTCTGGAGCACCGCGGAGGGATTCGCCCCAAAGGTCGACAGGACTTTGACTTCGAGAGGATGAAGGCTATCGATGAGGGAAGAAATGTCCACCCGCGAGGCCTATCGGTGAGCGGAGACGCGCTGTGGCGTCGTGGAAGAAGGTTGGCCGGCTGCGCGCATCGCAGCGATCGTCGCGGCATAATCTGGACTGGAGAAAATGGCCGACCCGGCGACCAAGACGTCAGCTCCCGCAGCCAACACCTGAGCCGCATTGTCGATCTTGACGCCGCCGTCCACTTCGAGCAACGCGCGACTTCCGATTCGATCGATCATGGCACGAGCGGAGGCGGTCTTCTGCAGACAGGAGGTGATAAACTTTTGACCGCCGAAGCCAGGATTGACCGACATGATCAGAACCAAATCGACCTCGGGGAGGATTTCCTCAATCGTACTGAGCGAGGTAGCAGGATTCAGGGTCACCCCTGCCTTGACCCCTCGTTCTTTGATCGCTTGCACCGTGCGATGGAGATGTGGACAGGCTTCCACGTGCACCGTGAGATAGTCCGCGCCAGCCTCGGCGAACTCGGCGATGAAGGCGTCGGCGTTGGTGATCATGAGGTGAACGTCGAGCGGCAGCTTGGTGACTTTTCTGAGCGCCGCCACGATCGGCGGACCGATGGTCAAATTCGGAACGAAATGCCCGTCCATGACATCGATATGGAGGAAGTCGGCCCCCGCTCGTTCCACGGCTGCCACTTCGTCTGCCAGCCTGGCAAAGTCAGACGCTAAGATCGAGGGCGCGATAAAAATGGGGCGTGCCATCACAAAACCTTCCTCAGTCGTGCAGCGTAAAAGCCGTCCATTGAGAACCGATTACCCACTGTCGAAAGGGCACCTTGTTCGGTGACGAATCCCCGTGCTGCAGGCGGGAGCCAGGGGACGACGGACTCACGCTGGAACTCCGCATGGGCACGACAGAATCGCTCGAGGACGTCTTCGTTTTCTTCCGGTTCCGTCGAGCACGTACTATAGACCAGCACCCCGCCGGGCCGCAAGCATGGGGCAACCGCTTCGAGGATCTGAGACTGGAGCGCCTGATGTCGAGGGAGCGCCTGCTCGTCTTTCCGCCACTTCGCTTCCGGGTGTCGTCGTAACACGCCAAGCCCGCTGCAGGGCGCATCCACCAAAATCCGATCAACCGATGGTCCGCTCACTCCGGCCTTCTTTACGGAGGAAGGCCCTGCTGGCTCGATCATGGGAACCCATGCGCGTGGCTCTCGAATATCGCCGACGATCGGCACGACAATCTGGACCCTCAGTCGATTGCAATTGTTTCGCAGCAGATCCAGGCGGGCGCCTTTCCGATCAACGGCGTAGATCGTTCCCTTGTTATGCATCAGATCGGCCACATGAGTTGACTTCCCTCCCGGTGCCGCACAGGCATCGAGCACGATATCACCAGGCTGAGGATCGAGGAGGAGAGGAATCAATTGCGCCGCTTCATCTTCGACGTAAAAAGCGCCCTCTTGAAACCCCGGGAGCGAGGGCACAGGGCCTCCTTCGTCAAGCAGAATGCCAAATGGGCTTACGAGAGTCGCTTTGGCCGCAATACCGGCCTGTGCAAATGTTTCGAGGAGCGCCTCCCTGGTCGTGACCAGCCGGTTTACCCGCAACGTCATCGGAGGCGCGACACTGACCCCCTCGCAGGCCGCTTCCGCAGAGGCCAGGCCCAGACGTTCCACCCATCGACGACTGAGCCAGCCTGGGATCGAGTACCGCACAGCGAGGGCCTGCGCGGCATCATGATCCATGCTGGGCCAGGGCTGAAGAGGTTGGCGCAAGAGACCACGCAACACTGCATTGACGAGCCCGCTCCAATCCCTGCCCACTGTGTCGGCAAAAGCCTTAGCTAGATTGACTGATTCGTTAACCGCGGCAGACTGCGGGATGCGATCTAAAAATAGAAGTTGGTAGGCGCCGAGCCTGAGCACCATCTGCACAGCGTCGGGGAGGCGAGAAAGCGGTTTATCCAAGACCGGCTCAAGCCGCCAATCGATGGTCGCAAGGCGCCGCAAGACGCCATAGGTGAGTTCCACCGTAAGGGCTCGCTCCCTGCTGTCGAACGAGCATCGCGCGAGGGCGCGATCTAATAAAACATCTACCCCCTCC
>JANYBU010000341.1 GCA_025360665.1 Nitrospira sp. | reverse complement strand
ACACGCAGCGCGAGTTGAACGCCATCGCCCATCGGTTGAACACGCGCCCGAGGAAATGTCTCGACTTTGCCACGCCCCTGGAAGTCTACGCGCACCTGCGCCATCCTTCACCCGTTGCACTTGGAACTTGAAACCGCCCAGGATAAATCTAGGCAAGCTTGTCAAAGGAAGGAAGATTCTCAAAAATGAGAATGAGAACAAAAAGACGGATGCGGAGGAGAAGAAAGCTGCCGTTGATCTTAGGAGCCTACTTATAAGTCTGGGAACGAGAGAGACTGAACTTCCAGTTTTCGTATTATTTGATCTTCCCAATTGGATATTAACTGTAGCGTTGGGTCTTCTGCTATTCCTCCCTTGTCTAGTGCTGGCTCTTCAGAAACATTCAGAGGTAATTGGTTTCCACATACTGCCGCTTGGCCTTGTTGCCGGAGGCGTAATCGGATGCTCGGTGTTCTATCCATCCTGGCCAGTCGCAAGGAAACATAATATGGGCATTGCTGGGTGGGCAGTACTCATCGCGTCACTAGTAACATGGGCGACTTGTTTGCGTATTGAGGAACCCCCGCCCGTGTGCCACAGTGGATTTAAGCAAATAGGCGACCCAGTAAAATATTTTGATCCCGCAGTGCCTGGCAACTCGGAAACCGAAACATCGATTGCTGGCTTGATATATGCCATAGATCAGGAACTCAAGAAGAAGTGTCCTCGGCCAATCACCATACTCGTCGTTGACGACATCAATAAACAAGACTTGGAGAGCAAGCACGAATTAGTCCATGACGACAATGGTGATCCCGCGAGTGCGAGGGCTGGGTATATTGCGGATAGGATCAGAAAAGGTCCTTTTAAGTCTAGCGAAGTAGAGGTTCTCAGTATTGTTGCCAGATCAGGCGAGCATGGCTCGAAAAACGACGTGAATAAGGATGAGGAAATGGCGCGTGATAGAAGCGTTACCGTCTATGGGTTATGGGCGGTTAAGCAGGTGGAGGGTTCACGGGCCAGCAAGATTAACAACTAATATGGGACGAAAGTCTTGGGCCGTTGCTTGCCCTTGCACTGCGAGGATTTACGGTTTTCGAGAGGAGTTTCCGGCTCGTCCGTGCGCGCGGAAAGCTGTGTCCAGGCTATCACGGCTCGTGCAGTCTAGCTTTTACTGCGGCTGCCCAAGAACGTGACGACGTGACCTCGTAGGGCGGCCACGAAGCGCTGAAAATTTAGGTCTTCAGCCGGCTGCGTGATTTTTGTTTTTCGTGAGTTCGTGGCCATCATGAAACAGGCTGAGGTATAGAGCCGCTCGTAGCGCTTGCTATAAGATACTCCTCTATACCGTCGGAGGGCGGCTGTATCTTTGAGATGAGTTTCCCCCTGAAACTCAGGGTCTACCTGGAAGTACGGTTCCTTGTTGACGACAGGGGCTTTGACGTTGTCGCGATCTTCCAGCAAGAACAAGTAGCCAAGAAACGGGGGAGGAGACTGACCAAAGCGGCCTTCTCGGAAGGCTGTCCAAATATCCTTGGCGCTGCCCACCGCTTCTTCCGAGCGGTTGTTCACATTGTTGCCGATCGACTTGCCGGCTTGGGACTTAAACTCCATCGCCAAGACCAACGCGCCGTCGGAGACGACAATGAGATCCCATTTTTTCGTAGCTCTGAAATAACCCGGTAACTCAAGCGCGGTCCTTGTGCGGACATCGACCTTCTTCAATCCGGCTTCGCACAGGATGTCTGAAACTAAGACCTCCAGGGCACCCATCTGGGTCCCTCCTGTTACCTCACCTCGCGTTCCGGCATCAATCTTCCTCGATTTGACCTGCTTTGCTTTATTTCGTCTTCGGGCGTCCCAGTAGCTTTGGACGGCGGCTTGCAGTCTCTTCTCAATGTTCAAGCGCCGCCTCCATCATGCGAGCGTTAATTCCATACAGATCCAACGCCACTTGGGTTGCGCGTGGCCTGTCACGATGACGGAAGGCGTCTTTCAGTTCATGAGAGTGGATCTTGGACAAGGTGGCAGGGGCAGGGACTCGAATCCGGCGTAGGTACTGTGCCTGGAAGCGCAAATAGCCGCCTCGCATGCGGACTCCATATGATTCGATGAAAAACTGTCCGATCTTCGACATCAGCAGGCCACCGAGTACTTCGAGATCCCACTCGTCCGACTGAATGAAATACAGATTGTGGTGTGGGTAGGTTTCGCCCCGGTCCAAGACCGGCTCGAGAATGTTCTTAATATCCGGGATGTAGAGTTTGTGTGTGTCGGTGAGGGCATGGTTGACGCGGTCAATTGTCTTGTACCACTTGCCGGCATTCTTCTCCGCTGTGTGGCGCTTCTTTAGGGCTGTCGCATGTTGCTCGTAGTAGGCTCGTAGCTTCGGATAGGTTTTCAGATTGACCAGCCCGTCGTGGTTCCATGGATTCACAAGATAGTGCCCGGACCATCGCACCGTTCCGCCCGCCAGGTCTTTCGCGAGTGCGAGCTTCAGGAGGCGGGAAGGCTCTACAAGGTCTGCATCTGTCGTGATGTAGACGCTATCGTTCCCAGTAGCGACGCCGATTCCCACCTTGGCATTCATCTCGAGGGGAGGAAACTGATCTTCCAGTCGTCGGAGCAGCGCCAACTGTTCGGGTGAATGGCAGGGCCAGGGGTCTGCTCCTTTGAACCATGCTTTCACCACTGCCCTATGGATACCTTGAGGCAGTATGCCGTGGCCCTTTGTCTGGAGCGTCGTCGCCAATAGTCTTGGCTGAATGTTCTCAGCGTCCTGATCGGCACTGGCCACAACGGGTGACTGCTGTTTTTTGTGCCGAATCACCGTGATCGCCGGATAGGCGTCCACTTCATCGTCGAAGGCGTTGGCGTGGTGCATGCTCAGGAGCATTTCAACACTGTATGCTGAGGTAATAAGCTGCCGCAGTTCTGCCCCATATTGGTTACGCATCGAGTTATGATCGATTGTTGTGTATGGAGGGCATGAGGGAAACGGCGTATGCTGATGGTCGCCCATGATCATCAACGTGTGGCATAGGATAGAAGGAGACGCCGTGGGAACGAAGACAGTCAACGAGTTCACGAATC
>JANYBU010000324.1 GCA_025360665.1 Nitrospira sp. | reverse complement strand
GCGTTTGCGGTGTTGGTGGGCTATCTCGTGCCCGTATTGATTCAAGTGCGTAAGACTGTGGCGGAGTCCGAACAGCTTCTGGCTAAAATGAACAACGACCTGCCGCCGCTGATCGGCGAACTTCGGGCGATGAGTCACAACGTGAACGATCTGACTGAGCAAGCTCGCGGGGCAGTCGAACATGCTGCCGTCCTCTTGCATGCGGTCGGGGAAGTGGGGGAATCGGTTCAGTATGTGCACGATGTTGTGAAGGGCTCGAGCGGATCGATGTTGACCAATGTGGCGAGCGTGGTAGCGGGATTTAAAGCCGCAACCCAAGTCATGAAGGAACGGTTTCGAGAAGAAGGAGGACATCACAATGGCGGATGATCGAGGTTCCTCATCAGCAGGGGTCTTGCTCGCATTCTTGAGCGGCGCGGCGCTAGGTGCTGTGGCGGCGTTGCTGCTGGCCCCACAGACTGGACGCCAGTCGCGTGAGCAGCTGCGTGGCTATGCCCGTCGTGCAGAAGGCAATCTCCGCGACCTGGCCGGTCGGGCAGGCGAAGCGTTCGAAGAGGTCGTGGGGGAGGGGAAAGAATTTGTAGACTCGAAGAAGTCGGTCCTGCGCGAGGCATTTGACGTCGGTCGTGAGGCGATGCGACGTGAGCGTGATCGGTTGCGTGGAGAGGACCGCGGCTAACCTATGATTTACGAAGTCGTCATTGGAGTGGAAGTGCATGCGCAGCTGCGGACGAAGTCCAAGCTGTTTTGCAGCTGCGGGACGACGTTCGGGCTCACGGCCAATAGCCAGACCTGTCCCCTGTGTTTGGGGCTCCCCGGTACGTTGCCGGTGCTCAACCAGGCGGCGGTCGAGATGGCGGTGCGTGCGGGCTTGGCTCTGAATTGCACCATTGCGGCGAACAATCTATTTGCACGCAAGAACTACTTCTATCCGGATCTGCCCAAGGGCTATCAGATTTCGCAATACGAGGCGCCGATCTGCGAGCACGGCTGGATCGAGATTGCGGCCAGTGAAGGGAAAAGGCGCGTCCGTATCCGGCGCGCCCATCTGGAAGAAGATGCGGGGAAGAGTGTCCACGTCGCCGGCATGAACGGGAGCCGTGTTGATTTGAATCGGGCGGGCACACCGCTGCTGGAAATCGTGACGGAACCGGATTTGCGGTCGGCCGATGAAGTCGTGGCCTATTTGAAGGGCCTCCGCGATGTGCTCATGTATCTCGAGGTCTGCGACGGCAATATGGATGAAGGGAGTTTCCGCTGCGAGCCGAATCTCTCTCTCCGCCCGTTGGGCCAGAAGGAATTTGGGACCAAGGTTGAGCTCAAGAACATCAATTCGTTCAAGTTCGTCAAGGATGCCATCGAATACGAGATCAAGCGCCAGACGAAGGTGTTGAACGAGGGCGGCAAAATCAATCAGGAAACCCGGCTTTGGAATCTCGAACGCGGTGAGACGGCGGTGATGCGCTCCAAAGAGGAGGCACACGATTATCGCTACTTCCCCGATCCCGATCTGGTGCCGCTCAAGCTGGAAAAGGAGTGGATCGAAGGGTGTCGCACACACGTGACTGAATTGCCTGCAGCCCGAATGCAACGATTTGTCAGCGAGTGGGCGCTGTCTGAGTACGATGCCGGCGTGTTGACGGTGTCGAAGGCAGTGGCCGACTACTTCGAATCCTGTGTGAAGCTGTTCAACCAGCCCAAGACGGTGAGCAACTGGGTGATGGGCGAACTCACCAGAGAGTTGAATAATTCAGGGACCGATGCGAGTGCCTCTCCGGTTTCACCTGAACGGCTCGTCAGCCTTCTTCAGTTGGTCGAGCAAGGGACGATCAGCTTGAAAGTTGCGCGCGAGATTTTCCCGGAGGTTTACAGCAGCGGGAAGACGCCGGAACAGATTGTGCGGGAGAAGGGTCTGACACAAGTCTCCGATGAGGGTGCGTTAGAAAAGATCATCGACGACGTGCTGGTCAAGAATCCGACGCAGGTGGCGCAGTTCAAAGAGGGCAAACAGCAAGTGCTCGGATTCCTGGTCGGGCAAGTGATGAAGGCGAGCGGTGGAAAGGCGAATCCGGGCAAGGTGAACGAGCTGTTGAAGAAGAGGTTAAGAGGATGAGGCTGAGTGCCTTCTTTGCTCGCGGAACGCGCACGATGAGACTGTGCTCGTCCGACGCGCGCAGTCGAAGGCAGCCCAGCCCCATCCTCTCGATATGAAAGGGAGCGGGGCCGCTGTAGGCGGGCGGGCTACAAGGTCGGCGACACTCATGCTGATCCCTTAATCCCGGAGCAGAAGAGGGGATGGAGCCTGATGAGCTTCTGTGTTCGTGCAACGCGCGGCCTCAGAAGGCCCTCGTTGGACGCACGAAGGTTAATAAGAGTAGAACACCTTGGGGTCGATCCATAAGTTTTTTCTGAATGAAGGTATGAATGGGTAGTCTATGGGCAATAGTCAGACAAAGAATGAGGTAAAGGAAGAGGAGTGGGCTGCCGCATTTAAAGAAGCTCGTCAAAGGATCAAAGATAAAGAGGCAAATAGGAGAGAAAAGGCAAGACTGTCAACAAGGCGAAGTCTTCTTGAGACTAAAAGAGAATGTTTCCTAGCTTACGGAAACATTTGTGTTTGTTGTGGAGAGCGGCGGGAGGAGTTCTTAACTCTTGATCATGTTGGAGGAATCAAAAAAACTCCAAAGCTCGTCATGCGTAGCTATGGATACAGCGCACATGCCGAATACAGAGCACTCCGTGATTTGGGTTATCCTAAAGAAAACTACCGACTGCTATGTATGAATTGCAATTTCGCGACAAAACTTGGGAAGAAATGTCCACACGAAGTTGAACAAGAGGCAAGAAGGAAGGCAGGGAAGAGGTCATGAGTGCGATTCGCGAGATCAAAGGACGGCAGATTTTAGATTCACGGGGGAATCCGACGATCGAGGCGGAGGTCACGCTGGAGAGTGGGGCGCGTGGGCGGGCGGCGGTGCCGTCCGGGGCCTCGACCGGTGAGAAGGAAGCCATCGAACTGCGCGATGGCGACAAGAAGCGCTGGATGGGGAAAGGCGTCTCGAAGGCCGTGGCCAATATCAGCAAGCTGATCGCACCAGAGCTGTTAGGGAAGGAAGCGTTCAACCAAGTCGGCATCGACCAAACGATGATCGATCTGGATGGCACGAAAACGAAGGGCAAGCTCGGCGCCAACGCCATTCTCGGTGTGTCGCTGGCCGTGGCGAAGGCGGCGGCGGCTGAAACAGGCCAGCCGCTCTACCGATATCTTGGCGGGACGAATGCGCGAGTGCTGCCGGTGCCGCTTATGAACATCATCAACGGCGGAGCTCATGCCGACAATCGGTTGGACTTGCAAGAGTTCATGATCATGCCGGTGGGGGCGACGAGTTTCAGCGAGGCGTTCCGGATGGCGACGGAGGTGTTCCATACGCTCAAGTCGCTGCTAAAGAAAAAAGGGTTGAACACGGCGGTCGGTGACGAAGGCGGATTTGCGCCGGACCTCCAGTCGAATGAAGAGGCGCTCAGCCTGATCATGCAGGCAATCGAGGAGGCCGGCTATAAACCGGGGCGCGATATCGCCCTCGCATTGGACTGTGCGGCTAGCGAACTCTACGAGAAGGGCCGGTACCACCTTGAAGCAGAAAAGAATCCTGAGCGCTCCTCTGAGGAGATGATCAGTTACTACGGGAAGCTCGTGGATCGATACCCGATTCTCTCCATCGAAGATGGGTTGAGCGAGTTGGATTGGAAGGGCTGGAAGATGATGACGGAGAAGTTGGGCAAGCGGGTCCAATTGGTCGGAGACGATATCTTCGTGACCAATGTGGAAATCTTTGCCAAAGGGATCAAGGAAGGGATCGCGAATTCCATTCTGATCAAGCTGAACCAGATCGGTACGTTGACGGAAACGCTGGAGGCGATTGAGTTGGCGAAACGGTCAGGCTACACGGTGATCATTTCGCATCGATCCGGGGAAACGGAGGATACGACGATTGCGGACGTGGCGGTCGCGACCAATAGCGGGCTCATCAAGACCGGGTCGCTGTCCCGAACGGATCGCGTGGCCAAGTACAATCAGTTGCTCCGGATCGAGGAAGAGCTGGGTTCGAACGCAGTCTATCGGGGCCGTGAGGCGATGCCGGGGCGATGCTGATGACGAGCGAGCGACGATGATCATTAAGCGGAACCGAGGACGGCA
The DNA here is from genome assembly GCA_025360665.1 of Nitrospira sp. Lineage (GTDB taxonomy): Bacteria > Nitrospirota > Nitrospiria > Nitrospirales > Nitrospiraceae > Palsa-1315. Next base: position 673 of record JANYBU010000324.1, on the reverse strand, counting down.
GTGGCTCGATTGGCAGCGTCGCATAGTGACGGGTGCGCACTATGTGGGAATCGCCGCGTGCCTGCTGCTGCTGATCACGTTGATCTTTGGCGACATGGGTCTACCGCGCTACTTCTCCATGCGCGAGCACGCCCGACAGCTGGACGTGGATCTTCAGGAATTGCAACGGACGACCCGCACGCTGCGGGGGGACATCGATCGTCTCGAACACGATCCCGCGAAGATCGAACAACTAGCGCGCGAGCAGCTCGGCTATGTTCGCAAAGGTGAAACCGTGTATCAATTGGTTCCAGCACCATCACAGGAGCGGCCCCGTCCGTAACACCATGAAGTTTGGCACAGTCGCGATCATTGGACGACCGAACGTCGGCAAGTCGACATTGCTCAATCGATTGCTTGAGCAGAAAATTGCGATCGTCTCGGACAAGCCGCAAACGACGAGGACGAGAATTCTGGGAGTCGTTCATGCACCGGGGGCACAGATTGCCCTGCTAGATACGCCAGGGTTGCACAAGCCGCAACATCTGCTCAATCGTCGCATGGTCCGTACCACGGTCGACGTGCTGGAGGAGGCCGATATTTTGTACGTGTTGATGGACACGACGAGTTCGCCTGGCCCCGGTGATCTATTAGTCATCGATCATGTGAAAGGGGCGATCAGGAAGCGTCCGCG
>JANYBU010000294.1 GCA_025360665.1 Nitrospira sp. | reverse complement strand
CCGCATTCGAGCCTGGACAAGCAAACACCTGATGAGGCGTATGCCGTGATGCTGCCGACGGGTAAACTGGCAGCGTAAGCATCAGCAGAGACGCCACTTACAAAACTCGGCCGGCTGTTCAAACGAATGGGGCCACTTCTTTTCGACGTAACCATTCCCGGGATACTGTTCGATGAGCTCGTGTTCGACATCGGTGTCACCTCCCTATGGCGGTACTTCTACAATGTCCAAGGAACAGGACGATCAGCAGCGGATCAAATCTGTGTAACGCGTGTCTGGTGCTTGCACGAATGGGGGAGAGGATGCGTGATCCTTGAAGTACGGGAAGAGAGAGGGTTTTCTGTGGCGGGGGTCTATCTCTGAGAGGAAGAAGTTAACGAACTTGTAACATGCCCTTGTGCTAGGTGTAATGGTGCAAGGCCATGCTACTGTGGTTTAACCACGACAGGCTTGTAGTACGTGCGCCGTCCTGAAAGCCGCGTCTCAGGGGATTCGATTGGCACCAAAATGATGAACACGTTTGGTGTATTAGCTTCGTGTGCGCTGATGTTTGTTGCAGCGGGCTGTGTGCACCCCCAGAAGTACATTGACATTACGTGCGGAAAAATGCCGGGCGAGACACTGCTCGATCGGGAAGTGGCGATTCAATGTCAACAATTCAAGCAGGACGAGGCAGCCACCGCGGTGTATAACGAAGCGACCTTGCTCCTGAAGTCGTACCGGGCATGTTTGGAGAAGTATGAGCAGGCACCAGCGCGCGCCCGTGAGTATTGCGGACCGTATGGGAAAGCACTGCGAGAAATCGGCCTGCAGATCAAAGAGCCCCTCGACGCAGATCCATCCGCAAAGGATACGGCTCTAACTTCAACTTCGCCGAAATCTAAGTACTAGCTTTGTCTCCAGCGTGCACGGTCCGTCTTTCCCCTTCTAGCGAGCCCCTGTCTGGCAGTCCTGTGGTTCCCATCGTGTGGATCGCTGGTCCTCGTCGAAAAAGACGCGATAACCCACACATCGAGAGTTCCCTGCCAGGAATTCGTAGTCCCAGACCTCGGTTCCAGTCGGAAGCTTTTTAAGCCGCTGAGGATAGCCGAATCGGCGGATCATGTCGTCCTGCGCGATCTGTCCGATATTGGCTTCGAATTCTTCCACACGAGGATGGCAGCAAGACAGAAGGAGAGGTAGGAGGCAGCCAGGAAGGAGGAGGCGCCATGTTCTTGTCATTTGTAACAGATTGCCGGTAAAGCTACTTGTCAAGGACCTGATCCGACAGCTTGTAGCCAAGCGACTTCACGGAGATGATCGCGTCATTCAGGACAGGGATTTTGATTTTCAGCCGGCGGATATGGACGTCCACCGTTCTTGTGGTTCCATAGTAGTCGTAGCCCCATATGGCATTCAGCAGGACATCGCGCGTCAGTACCCGTCCAGGGTGACGCAGCAGGTGTTCGAGCAGGCCGAATTCTTTGGCTGTGAGCGACACCTCTTTGCCCTTCACAGTGACTTCGTGCCGGGAGAGATCCATCACAAGCGGCCCAAAACTAAAGGATGATTGCTTTGGATCATCTGTCCGTTCGAGGCGGCGAAAGAGCGCTTTCACCCTGGCGACTAACGCTTTAGGGCTGAACGGTTTCGTCACATAGTCGTCGGCGCCGAGTTCGAGCCCGATAATGGTATCGGACTCCTCTGCTTTGGCCGTTAGCATGATGATGGGAAGGAGCGCGGTGTCCGGCGTGGTGCGGATTTTCTTGCAGACTTCAATGCCGTCAATTTCTGGAAGCATGAGGTCAAGAATCAGAAGGTCCGGACGATCAGACTTAATGAGCTTCAGCGCTTCAACCCCCGACGTCGCGATATTCGTGTGAAACCCTTCCTTCTCCAGATAGAGCTTCACCAATTGGGCGATGTCCGGTTCATCTTCGACGATCAAAATCTTCTTGGGTGCAAGGGGCATGTTATCACCAGTGATTGAGTACGATGTTCGGTACGACCAAACGAAACCCCAGCCGCGATGTAGGATATCCCGCCAATGTTACAGGCATATTAACGCTGAGTAACGAATTGTGACGCAGAGTGCTGCTGAGCTACATAGTTGTCGGCAGCTTTATTTGATGTGAATAGATGATCAAGCGGTGAGGCTGGCATCGGATGTGGTGAAAAGTCTAGTGAACTAATATTGTGGGTTGCCTAGAGAGCGAACCAACAGTCCCTTGATTGTGTATCAGCGGGTCTTACTAAGTATCAGAGGTTTCCATGGGTTATGTAGGGTTGCGACGACCATGAACCGACTTGGGCCTGAATGAATAGGACTCGATAGGGCATAAATTATCCTGTTCCACAAAGACGCATGACGGTAAGATGGCCAACCTCTCTGAGTCAATCCTCATCATACAAACCGCATTCAGAGGTGCCATGAAGAGGGTCATTACCATAAATGCAGTGTGTTTTCTTACTTTGCAGGGGGAGGAGAATGAAAGAACTGCGAGTCGCCTACTAAAGGACGCGGTAGTACAGCACCGCACCTGTTCCCGTGTTCGGATCACGCCGGAGCACCACGGTTGCATTCCTGGTCACTTCGTTCACGCCCACGATCATGCGGGCCAAGAACAGGTCGCTCTTGATGTCGTACAGATTTTGGAGACGGAGTTCCTTCCCGATCGCCTCAAAACTACTCACACGATCCAACTCCTGAATAGTTTTGAAGGGACGCGCCTGGACAATATCCGCCGCCACGCTTTGCGTGATACGAGGATCGAGGGCCTGAAGCACGAGGGGGTCGGCGGTGTTCAGATTCACCCGGCTTTGTCCGTCTGGCGGATAGACGGTCACCAGTTTCGAGAGCTTCGCGATGATGTCGGGCGTCATCCCTTTAATCAGCCGTAACTCTAAGAGCGTCTGCAGAGGAGCGTTCGCCGCCCGGTAGGAGGGACGCAGTGTTTGATAGTAGAGGCTCTCTGCGCCGACCGCTTCCGGTACCTCGTCCTGATCCACCCAATCGACGATGGCATCCACCAGATCCGGATTGACCTGCACGAGTTCGAAGAGCCGCTTGACCCGCTCGACCTTGGGCTTCCTGGCCGTGGGATCTCCGCCGGCCGCCAGGTCGTTCAGGTTCAGCTTGCCCCGTTCATCCTCGATCTGCGC
>JANYBU010000264.1 GCA_025360665.1 Nitrospira sp. | reverse complement strand
GTGGGCAAAACGGATGAGGCCATCTTCGTGCCCGAGCAGGCCGCCGCGTTTCGTGCCAATGATCTCAAGGTACTCCAGGCTGGAGTTCCGCTCGAATTTGAAGAAGTCGCCATGCACGACGATGGTCCCCACACGAGTATTGTGTCCAAATTCCCGTTGTACGATGGAGACGGAAAACCCTATGCCCTGTGCGGTATTAGCACTGACATCACCTGGCGGAAGGCTGTAGAGGTGGCACTGCGGACCAGCGACGCCTTCACCCGCGCGGTCCTCGACTCGCTCTCCGCGCATGTTTGCGTGCTGGACAAGAACGGGGTGATTGTGAAGACGAACGACGCCTGGAAAGAGTTCGCCCGTTGCAATTCGGATCGCACGGTCACCGGTGTCGATGTCGGACAGAACTATCTGGACGTGTGCCGGCGAGCGATTGCCGGCGGAGAGTCGCCGGCCCAGGTCATTGTCGACGGTGTTGCAGCCGTTTTGGGGGGCAGTCAACCGAGTTTTAGTACGGAATATGCCTGCCATTCGCCGGAAGGACAGCGTTGGTTCATGATGCGGGTGACTCCGTTGAAAGAGGCGCAGGGCGTCGTTATTTCGCATACGGATATCTCAGAGCGGGTCCGGATGGAGCAGTCGTTAGAGCAACATATTCTCCTGCTTGGCGAAAAGCGTGGGGAGTTGGAATCCCTGTCGGGGAAGCTGATCCAGGCCCAGGAACAGGAACGCAAGCGGATCTCGCGCGAACTGCATGACGACTTCAATCAACGACTGGCGGCTCTGTCGGTCGAACTGGAGAGCATGGAACGAGCCCCCATCGCTATACCCGAGCCGGTGGCTCGACGACTCGCAGAGATCCGTGTTCAGGTCGGGCAGCTCTCCGACGACCTGCACGATCTGGCGTATAAGCTGCACCCTTCGTTGCTCGAGCACGTTGGCTTGGAGATCGCCATACAAGACCACGTCGCAGAGTTCACCAAGCGGACCGGGTTGCCCGTGATGTTTACCGCTCGTGAGGTGCCCGGGACGCTCTCGCCGGAGATTGCCACCAATCTGTTTCGCGTGATGCAAGAGAGTCTGCAGAATGTATCCAAGCATGCCCAGGCGACCGCCGTCACCGTCAGGCTGAGCGGCTCGTCCAAAGGGATCGGCTTGTCGGTGCGCGATAACGGCAAGGGGTTGAACCTTGAGAATAAGGCCGCTCGCGTGAACGGACTCGGCTTGGTGAGCATGCAGGAGCGTGCGCGTGGACTGGGTGGGTTTCTCCGGATCCATTCCCGCTCCGGGCAAGGCGTCAAGGTCTGTGCCTGGATTCCTCGTTATCGGGATGGGGCATGAAGAGGCCGCGTGTCCTCATGGCCGATGACCACTCGCTGATCCTCGCCGGCTTGCGGAAGCTGGTGGAGGGTGAATGCGACGTGGTGGGTACGGTGGAAGACGGGCGGGCGTTGGTTGAGGCGGCGCAGAAGCTGCGTCCGGATCTGATTCTCTTGGACATCTCGATGCCGCTCTTGAACGGGCTCGAAGCGGCCAGGCAACTCCGCACCCTGGTGCCGGAAAGCAAACTCATCTTCCTCACCATGCATGCCAGTCCGACCTATGCGACCGAAGCCTTCCAGGCCGGGGCCTGCGGGTATCTCCTCAAGCGCTCCGCGGCTTCGGAACTCAGCCTGGCGATCCAGTCCGTCCTCCAAGGCCAACACTATCTCACGCCGTTGCTCACGAAAGATGTGCTGGAATCGGTCCTCAAACCATCAAGCGGCGAGCGAGGCAAGGCTGCGTCCACGGCGCTGACTTCGCGCCAGCGGGAAGTCTTGCAACTTGTCGCCGAGGGCCGCGGTACGAAAGAGATCGCCACGATCCTCTGCGTGTCGGTGAAAACGGTGGAGTTCCATAAGTCCCGTATCATGCAGCAACTGGACATTCACACCACTGCAGACTTGACGAAGTATGCGATCACCCACGGCATCACCGGTTTCTAGCCGGCAGGATGCTGAAAAAGTCCGCCAGCGTCGTTCTCGCATCGTTCAGACCCTCAACGGGGACCCGGCCGCCTCACCACTCGGCGGCGCGCACAGACTTGGTGCTCCTTATTCGTCGCACCGTGCGCCCCAGAGGGTACGCCTCGGCCCTTCACTCGCTGCGGCCTTGCTGGACGGCATTTTTGAGCCTCCTGCGGGATATTCATCTGTTGTCCATGACCTGTGGGCCATTGGGTTTTTTGAATGCCACGATAGTTTTTCCGTAGCCTGCTAATCCGCATTCTTCCTGACGACTTCCACTGTAACCGACGATATGCCGCTGCGAACTCCTTTGCCGCTCGTGAGTCGTGAACGAGACAGGCGCGACTCGCGCAGATTAAACTTTCGATCAGTCCCGCTTTTCTCGCAAGTCTCGCGAGTCCCGCGCGAAGAACGAGATACGTTTCACTTTTCACGAGGGACGCTTCACGTTTCACGTCTTACGCCTCACGCCGCTCCTGACCTCTAGTAGGATTGCCCCTCAACTCCAGGGTTCTTCCTAGTTTCGCAGTCTCTTCAAGAAGCCTATGATTTCGATGCCCTTGCCTTGTCCGAGAGGAGGACGACGACAAATGAAGAAACCACGAATCTTGCTCGCCGACGACCACCCAGAAATGCTGAGCGCTGTAGGTGGCTTATTAGAAGACGGACTGGGTGAGGTCGTGGGGACGGTGACGGACGGTCAGGCACTCTTGGAAATGGCACAACGGCTGAAGCCGGACATTATTATCGCAGATATCTCGATGCCCAGGCTGAATGGCCTCGACGCCGCTCGTGCCCTACAGACCTGTGCCCCACAGAGCAAAGTGATCATTCTGACGGTCCATCGGGAGCCGGTCTACGTGACCTTGGCCTTCAATGCGGGAGTCCGAGGCTATCTCCTCAAGAGAACTGGTCTCCATGCAGAACTGTCTCAAGCCCTTCTGTCCGTGCTCGCTGGCGATCGCTATATCGGGGGGGGGTGAGTGAGGAGTGGGTCCCTGTCGATGGAGCCGATGTTTCGACGTGAAAGTCGGTGCCGTAGTTGCCGGCGCCATGCTTTCCAGCATCATGGGCGGGCACAGAATTCTTTGAAGCATGAGTTGAGGGGTTGAACGATGGAGAGAGGGAGACCGTGATGGAAGAACGAGATGGCCGACAGGAGGACAGGATGTTGCTCACGCGGGAAGAGGAAGCCTCGCTTCCTCTTCTGGAACCGCTTTTTGCTCGCCATCTCGACCTCATTCTCGAAACCTTGGCCCTTCACCTCGGGAGCGATCCCGACGTGGCCTCGTTGCTGTCGGACGACCTCGCGGTCGCCCGGTTGAAGCGTTCGCAGCAAGAGTATCTGCTCTCTATACTGAACGGGGAGAAGCAGGGATCTGTCGACAGAGACGGCGCGCAAGCAGCACAATATCGTGATCCCTTCGGTCTCGGCGCAGGCTGGCAGCTCCGCACCTTCGTTCATTTTCTGACCTCCATTCAGCCGCTGGTGTTCGAAGCCTTTTGGACGAGGCCTCGCTTGCACCACACGGTGTGGAACGCCTTGCTGAAAGTGATCTTTCGTGACCTTGAGCTGGCGATGAGCGCCTCCCTCAAACAGCGCGATGAACGGGTGGAGGCAGCCAGGCAGGACTTGAGCGAGATGAGGAGGGCCCTGGATCTTGCGCTGAACAAGCAGGTGGCCGACGAGAGCCAACGTCAGGCCGAGCATCGGACGGTCGTGAGACTACTTACGGCGTGGCTTACGAAGATGTCTGGATCGGCACAAGAGATGGGGACTCCGCTCAATGTGATCCTCGGACAGGCCGAGATGCTGCTGGAGCAGACAGAGGACGGGAAAACCCGGGCCGCCCTCCAGAGCATCGTCAGGCAGGTCGAGCGGCTGATTCCGTTGCGAGAGCAGCTGTGTTCCCTCGATCACGGGCTCGGACGTGAACTCCGCGTATCAGATCTCAAGGCAATGGCGGAAGGGCCTCTAGCCGGATGCTGAAAACGCCACTGGCGCCATAGACCGTGGCGCGTGACGCGCGAGAAAGGCGCGACCCGAGGTTCGATCTTCTGGGTTCGACATTCTGAAAACCTCGAACTTCGGACCTCGAACTCTTGTCCGTCTCGCGTCCCCCCGTCTCGCTTTTCTCGCCTTTCCCGCCCGTCCTCTCAGTGAAACGCCAATACTGGGCATGGCATCTGGTGTAATACGGCGTGAGACACGCTGCCGAGCACGAAACGGGTGATTCCCTGCCGGCCCCTTGTGCCCATCAGAATCAGATCCGATCGCCGCTTGGTGGCTTCTTGCAAAATCATGGCAGACGGCGTCCCGGTCACGGCGACCCCCCGCGCCTGATAACCGATGGCGCGTAGACGTTCTGCCTCGCCGTCGATGTAGTCACGCGCGCTTTGTAAGGCTTGCTCCTTCAGTTTCTCAGCGGCGGCTGCATCGACCGGCCATGGCGGCTCCGTCGAAGGCAATACGGTCAGCAGCGTCACCTCAACCGCATCGTGAAACGGCTTGAGTTGTAGAAAACGAATCGCGGATTCCGCGTCGGATGGACCTTGGAGCGGCAGCAAGATCTGTTTCATGGCCTTGACCGGGCCGTTC
>JANYBU010000237.1 GCA_025360665.1 Nitrospira sp. | reverse complement strand
CATCAATTCGTGTGGAATCCCGAGATCGGTCAGAATCGCCACGGCCTTTTCTAAGATCGGGAAATCGGATTTACTTCCGCCCAACACCCCGACCAAGGGATGCGGACGATCCGTTCCTCTCCGCCGTGATTGTGGTCCTTTGCTGAGACGAGGCATATTCGCGCAGGCCCTTCTCCCACAGCTCTCTGGCTCATGGCTCTCAACGGAGCCCCCACCTTAGCGATTCCCTGACTGATGGTCAAGCTCGCCCGCTCCCCACAAAAACTGGTTCCCCTAGGCTGCCTCGTATGTCGTTCGTGAAGCAATTCCGGAATCTGTTGACCTGTTGATCTGTTGAATGATCGGAATTCATCAGTTCATCAGTTCGACAGATATCTTCCACTTCACGCTTCACGGGTGTCGGGCACGCCGCGGATGGGCTAGGCCTGCAATTCGGCTTGGACGGTGTCGAGGAGGGTCTTCATCTCAAAGGGTTTCTGAAGTGCACGGTGGGCGCCCAACATTTTGGCAACGTCAAGAAAATTGAGAATGCCAATCATGTCACTGCCGCCCGTGATCGCGATGACTTTCACGTTTGGGAACTCCCGCCGCAACGTAGCAGTGGTCTCCAGGCCATCCTGATCGGGCATGAGAATATCCATAATGACCAAGTCGGCCGGGGCCAGCCGGTACTGCTGGAGGGCCTCCTTCCCATCACGCGCTTCCGTGACGTGATAGCCGGCCTGCTCCAATGTTTCGCGAATCAATTGGCGGATTTGGTCTTCGTCATCGACGACAAGAATAGATGGCATCGTGTCCCTCGGCTTCGGTGAATGACTCCGGACCTCGGTTTCCCTCGCTGCGGTGTCTTCCAGAGATGATTTTCGAACTGTACCATCTCCCTGGTGAGCGGGCAAACAAACAATGCGTCATCGTCAGTGCCGATGCCATATCGACATCGACTCGAAGGCCTGCATAGAGTCGTTCATCAAAATTTGATAGGGGCGTGTAGCTCTGCAGGATCGCTGCACGAAACACGCGGGACGGGCGGGACGGATGTGGGTTCGAGGTTCGAGGTTTTCTGAACTTTGAACCCTGAACTTCGAACTTCAGGTCGCGTCTGTCGCGCTAGGCCTGTCGGTCGCGGGCGTGCCGTCAGACCTGCCGCTTGACGAAGAGGGCGGCGGCTTGTGCGCGTCGTGAGATATGCAGTTTTTGGAACATGTTGGCAAGATAGTTCTTGATGGTCTTATCGCTGAGTTGCATCGTAGTCGAGATTTCCTTGTTCGTCAAACCTTCCGCCACCAACGCCAGCACGCGCTCTTCCTGAGGGGAAAGGGATTGTCCCTGCACCGGGCCGGCTTGAGCCGGCCAGGCTTTAATCCAATTCAGCGCCCGTTGGGTGAGGGCCGGATTGAGAATCGATTGACCGTTGGAGACCTCACGAATCGATCGAATCAGCAGGCTGGAGTCAATATTCTTGAGGACGTATCCCTGTGCGCCGGCCAGCACGGCCGCCAGGACGGACTCATCATCGGCATACGATGTGAGAAAAATGACGCGTGTCGTGGGATGACTGGCGAGAATAGCACGACAGGCTTCGACCCCTGAGCCATCCGGGAGTCGCACATCCATCAGAACGATGTCCGGTCGGAGTCGCTTGACCGCCCGCACCGCGGCGGCTTTGGATCCTGCCTCGCCGACGACGGTAATGCCCTGGTGGTTGTGCAAGACCGTTCGCAGGCCGACACGCACCACTTCGTGATCGTCGACCAGGAGCAGGCGAATCGGTTTAGCTCTAGCGGTGGACAACAGAAGCCTCTTTCGGCAAGTCGAGTACGATGCGTGTTCCCTCATTCACCTTCGACAAGACGGTGAACCGTCCTCCGATCTTCTGCGCACGGGCAGCCATATTGCTCAACCCATGCCCGGTCCCTTTGGCAGCCTTTTGGTTGAATCCTCGCCCGTTGTCGCGAATGCTCAATCGGACACCCTGCTTCAGCATCTTGAGCGACACCCTGGCTTCTGGCGCGCGGCCGTGCCGGATGCAATTACTCACCGCTTCTTGGATGACGAGGAACAGGTGCAGGGCCTGTGTAGCCGATACGGCCTGCGCAGCACGGTCCTCGACCGCGAGGCGCACGCGTGTCGCTTGGTTCTGCGTCAGCGATTTCAACATGTGCTGCAGCGCCACCGGCAAGTCCTTCCCCTGGAGCAGGTCTGAGCCCAGCCCCGCGATGAAGTTCCGGATCTCGTGCATAATACGGTTCAACTGATCGATGGCCTGATCGAGTGGTGGACCGGACGTCTTGCGATTCCTTGGAGACATCATCGATTTGGCAGCTTCGAGGGTGAGGCCCACGGCAAAGAGCGACTGTAAAATGCCATCGTGCAAATCTTGGCTGATCCGCTCGCGTTCCTCGACCGCGGCACGCAGATCACGCTCCCGCTGGCGGAGGGTCTCTTCAATGCGCTTGCGTTCGGTGATATCTGTCGCGGCGCCGAGGACCATACTGGCCCTGCCCTGGTCATCGAGAATCGGCCGTTTCACCGTCTGCAACCATCGTGTCTTGCCCGTCGAATCCGTGATGACCTCCTCGGCGATAAAGCTTTCGTGAAGGGAGTCCATCACTTCTAAATCTTTCTGACGGAAGAACTCCACTTCCTCCTGGTTGGCATTGAAGTCGGCGTCGGTCTTTCCGACAAGTTGATCCACCGTGGTGCCATATGCATCCGCCACGGCTTTATTGCCCAGCCTATACCGCCCCTCGCGGTCCTTCACGAAAATGAAATTCGGATCGGCGTCGATGATCTGGCGGATGAACGAATGTGAGCGCCGCAGTTCGTCCGCCGCCCGTTTCTGCTCGACGGCATGGCGGCTCCGTTCGATTTCGGCAGCAATGCGCTGCCCGAAAATACGCAAGATGCCCTGCTCTTCCTTGCTGAAATCATGCGGCTTGTCGTCCAGCAGGCAGGTCACCGCGACCACACGCCCCTCGTTGTCCAGAGCGGGAAATCCGCAGTAGGAAACGGCCTCATGGTCCCGGAGAAACGACGCCTGGGGGAAACGCTCCATGACGCGGTTGAATACCCGTACATCCTTGGTTTGTTCGACCGTGGCGCAGGGGGTGATCGCCAAGGAGCAATGTCCAGCATCCATCAAGACCTGGCCGTTGACATAGACAGACTTGAAATATAACTCCTGGTCGACGATTTCAGACAAACAGACCACCGGCACCTTGAACAGCTCACCAATGATGCGCACGGCATGCTCAAGGACGACGCCGGAATCGCCCGACAACGTCATACTGAGCTCATAGAGTTTTTTCAGTTGCCTGACGCGTAAGACTTCCCGCTCGGCGAGCTGCTTGCGTTCCGTGATATCGAGCACCAGCACTTGCATCACGGGCGTCCCATCGAAGGAGGTGGGAATCGCCGTGACGGCCACATCGACCCGTGACCCGTCGAGCCTCACAAACTGCTCATCCAACGAAGGAACCGGCTGCCCGCCATCCATCAACTGGCGGATCCGGTCCTTCACAACCTGCTGAAACTCTGGAGCGATCCGGTCCAAGACCGGCGTGCCGAGCAGCTGCTCGGCGCTCGTCGCATCGAGAATTCTTTGCATCTCCCGATTGGCATAGGCGAACCGTCCCGCTTCGTTCACGAAGATGCCGATCGGGGCGTTGTCTACCAAGGACCGGTAGCGTTCTTCGCTCTGGCGCAGTGACACGTTTACCCGCTTGCGTTCTCCGATATCCCGCATGATGGCGCAGTTGTATTCTCTCCCCTCATACTGCAGATAGTTGACCGTGACCTCTGTGTCCAAGACGCGGCCGGTCCTCGACCAGTGTTTCGACTCGAACGTCATGGACCCTTTCTGCTTCAATTCTTCCCAATGGGCCGACCAGAGTTCCGGAGGGAAATTCGGGTCAATGTCGTGCAGGGTCATGGTCCTCAGTTCGTCGCGGGTGTATTCCAGCATCCGGCAGGCCGCCTCGTTGACGTTCAGGATCCTGGCATTGGAACCGACCCAGAAGAACCCCTCGACGGCATGGTCGACGGAGAACTGAGTCAGTTTGAGGGCTTCCTGCGCCTGCCGGAGCGCCGTAATATCTTCGTTGAGCACAATCGCGCCGAGAATGACTCCGGCCTCGTCCTGGACCGGAACGGTTGTATTGCGGATGGTCTTCATCGTCCCATCAAGGCATTCGAGGTCGATGGTTTCGTTCAGTGAAGAGGCCCCTTTCGTCAACGTATGGCTCAAGGCCCATCGATGGAGTTCGCTGGATGGTCCGATCTCCTCCCACCATCCAGCGGGATCGGCGGCATTCTCGATCCTAATCTGTTTAATGCCGGACCAAATCTGCTTGGCGGCGGGATTGGCAAGGACCGGCTTGCCCGATGAATCGGTAAACCAGACACCCACGGGAAGGGCATCGAGCACCGTACGCAGCTGACGCTCGCTCTGGGCCAAGGCCTCTTGGGTCTGCTTCTGTTCCGTGATGTCGATATGGGAGCCGGCCATGCGATACGGGCTCCCTTCGGCATCGGAGATTGAGACCCCGCGAGCAAGGATCCACCGATAACTCCCATCCTTGTGACGCAAGCGGTGTTCAAGTTCGTATTGAGGAGTTGTCCTATCCAGATATGCTCGTACGGTTGCCAGTGAGCGCTCGCGGTCATCGGAATGGAGGCGCTCCTCCCACTCCGAGAACTCTCCTCGGAGTTCGTGCTCTTCATACCCCAACATGCTTTTCCATAACGGAGAGAAGTAGGTCTTGTTGGTCCGCAGATCCCAGTCCCAAATCCCGGTGTTCGAACCGCGGACGGCGAGGTTGAATCGCTCTTCGCTGACGCGCAATGCCTCCTCTGCACACTTCCGCTCCGTAATGTTGCGCGCAAAGGCGCAATGCAGCTCTTGTCCTTCGTAGGAGAGGTGATTGATGCTGACCTCGACGGGGATGAGCTGGCCCGTCTTGGACCGATGGAAGGTCTCAAGGGCCATGGTCTTGCGTTGTTGGGTTTCTGCCCAAAAACCGGGCCACATGTCGGCCTGGAAATCAGGATTCAGGTCGTGGACCGTCATCGCGCACAACTCGTCTTTCGAGTATCCCAGCATCAGACTAGCCGCCTCGTTCACATCCAAAATCTGAGCCTGTCGATTGATCCAGTAGACCGCGTCCACCGCGTGATCGATCGTGAATTGTGTGAGCCGTAACTTGCTCTCCGCCTGCTTTCGCTCAGTGATGACTTCCGTGAACATGATAATTCCGCCGACCGAGCCTGATTCATCAACCCAAGGGCGAACTTCCCAACGAAGCCAGTCTTCCCTTCCATCTTCTCGGCACAACCGATCCTCGTCATTTCGCATGATCTCGCCTGCCAAACACCGACGATGGATAGCCTGCCAGTGTTCCATCTTTCGGATTTCTGGGAACACGTCATAATGGGGGAGACCGATGATGTCGCGGTCGCCCAGCCGGTAATCCTGGTACCACCGCTTGCTCACCGCAACATACTTAAGGTCCCTGTCGAGCATGGCGACCGCTGCGGGGGTATGTTCGACGAACGATTGCAGAAGCGCCCGATTCTGACGGAGCGACTCCTCCGCCTGCTTGCGCTCGATCGCGATGCACGCGAGTTGTGCCGCCCGTTCGATGAGTCGCAAATCGGCGTGGGTCGGCTGCTGCGGTTCGCCGTAATACACTGCGAACGTGCCCAAGACGGTGCCGTCGGAGGATATCACGGGCGTGGAGCAGCAGGCCCGGAGGCCGTGGCGGAGGGCAAGGTCGCGAAAATCAGCCCACAGCGGATCGCGAGCGATATCCGGCACGATAATCTGGCGTCGCATGAAGGCCGCAGTCCCGCAGGAGCCGACGGTCGGGCCGATAGCCACGCCATCGATCGCATGGACGTACGCCTCAGGAAGGCTGGGCGCGGCGCTATGGCGCAAGTGAAGTCCGTCACGATCGAGGAGCAGAATGGAACAGTGCGCCCCGTTTGAAAGCTCCTCGATTACCCGACACATCAGCGTCAAAATCTCTTGCAAGGGAGCATCTATGGCGATCATCTCCAGGACGCGCTTCTCGGTGGCCAAAAGCTGTTCAGTGGCCTTGCGTTCGGTGATGTCTTCGACAATGGCGATGTGGTGAACAGCCCTCTCGCCTGATCTCCACAAGGGGGAGACGTTCAAGTTGACCCACACAATGCCGCCGTCTTTGCGCACATAGCGTTTTTCCATGGTGAAAGAGCGAATCTCGCCGCAAAGGAGAAGCGTCATGTTGTCGCGATTGCCCTGCAGATCATCGGGATGTGTGATAACTCCAAACGTGGTGGCCAACATCTCGGCTTCCGTCAGGCCCACAATCTCGCAGTATCGACGGTTGACCTGGACGAATCGGCCCGTGTGGGAATCGATTTGCGCAACTCCCGCTCCTGCTTGTTCGAAGATGGTCCGGTAGCGCAACTCGGCCTCCCTGATTGCCTCCTCGGCCCGCTTGCGCTCGGTGATGTCTTGGCATGAGCCGGACATTCGACGGATCTCTCCCTGTTCATCCCACATTGCCTGCCCGCGCCCACGAATCCAGAGATAGTCGCCTCGATTGTTCCGTAGCCGGTATTCGGCATCGTACGGAACTCGGTGTTCGATATGCGCAGCCAGTTGGCCGAACACGCGATCCTTGTCATCAGGATGCAGCCTCATCGCCCATTGATCGAGCGTCTCGAACGAGTCTGACTCCTCCAAGCCCAGCAATTCCAGGACTCGCGGCGACCACCAGATCGATGTCTGTGGTGCATACCAGGGCTCGCCGGGCAGCCGGTGGGCATCCCAGAGGATATCGGTGGATCCCTCTACGGCCAGCGCGAAACGTTGTTCGCTTTCGCGTAACGCCTCCTCCGCCCGCTTCTTGTCAGACACATCCCGTCCGACTCCGGTGATGCCGATGGGCTCGCCCTGAGGATTCGTGAGTAGGGCACCGGTCCAGTGATAGGGGATGAGGCGCTGCTCTTTGGTCAGCAGCTGACCCTCAAGTTCGGCGTACCCTTCCGTGAAGGCCCGTTGAATGGCGGCGGCGGTGCGGGTCTGTTCCTCCGGAGGCACGAAGGCCAAGGCAGACTTGTTTAACAATTCCTCCGGGCTGTATCCCGTGACCTCCTCGACACGACGATTCCATTTCACCATGTTGCCTTGGGTGTCGAGGGTAAACATAATATCGGGGACCGTCTCCATGATGTTCTGGAGATCGTACAGGCCTTGCAGGCGTTCGCGCTCAATACGCTTGCGCTCGGTGATATCGCGAACGATGCCACAGGTATAGCCCCGTCCCTCCTGCTCCAGATAGGTGACTGAGGCCTCGATGGGAAATTCTGTCCCGTCTTTGCGCCGGTGGATCGATTCATAGATGGCTGCTGTTCCCTGCTTGATCTGATCGATCCGTTGTTGAAATCGAGTGGGATCGTGGTACGGGGCGATATCGGAGATACTCAGGGTGAGCAGTTCTTCGTT
>JANYBU010000223.1 GCA_025360665.1 Nitrospira sp. | reverse complement strand
GACGCGATGGAAAAGCAGATGCGGGCGGAGCGGGAAAAACGCGCGGTGATTCTGACATCGGAGGGCGAGCGCGACGCGGCCATCAATCAGGCCGAGGGTGAGAAGCAGCAAGTCATTAAAGCCTCGGAGGCGAAGAAGCAGCAGCAGATCAACGAAGCAGAGGGAGCGGCATCGGCCATCCTCGCCATTGCGCAGGCCACGGCTGAGGGACTTCGCAAGGTTGCAGAAACGATCCAGATCCCGGGCGGTCAGGAAGCTGTCCAGCTGCGCGTGGCAGAACAGTACATCACCAAGTTCGGCGAGTTGGCGAAGACGACCAACACGTTGATCCTGCCTGCGACGGTCTCCGATGTCGGCTCCATGATCGCCTTGGCGATGAGCGCCATCCGGCAGACCGGTCCCCTCACCACCATCAAGTCGTGACCGGTTGGCAGGTCACGTTTGACAGGTGACGGAGGGTTGCCTAGAATCGCGTTCCATGAAAGATCTTATACTCAGTGCCTTTGCCGACAGCGCATCCGTCAAGCAACAGTTCGCGCGCGACCATGTCGATCGCATCGTGCAGGTCGCCACGTTAATGGTCGCGGCCTTTCGCCAAGGACGCAAAGTCTTATTGTTCGGCAACGGTGGCAGCGCCACAGATGCGGCCCATCTCGCAGCCGAATTCGTCGGTCGCTATAAACGCGAGCGGGCTCCGCTCCCGGCCATCGCGCTGGCCACCGACATCGCCGCCATCACCTGTATCGCCAACGACTACGGCTTTGAGGAACTCTTTGCCCGACAAGTGCGCGCCCATGGCCAACAAGGCGACATCGCCATTGCCATCAGCACCAGCGGCAATTCGCCGAACGTCTTGAAGGGAGTAGAGGCCGCGCGGGCTTGTGGCCTCACGACCATCGGGTGGACCGGTGGAACCGGTGGAAAACTGGCCGGGCTGGTGGAATACCCCTTCGTCGTGCCTTCGACCGTGACGGCCCGCATTCAAGAAAGTCACATCACGCTCGGCCACGTCTTGTGTGAACTCATTGAGGAACAGCTCCTTGGCAAAGCCTCCTGACCGGCAACGGCCCCCCATTACGACCCCGAAGCTGATCGCGCCGATCAATGTGACGGATCTCACGACCTATCCGCTCAAGAAGCGGCACAGTAAGGTTCGTGTCTCCGACTTTGCCCGTCCCTGGCACCGTGGAGGCAGTTTCAGCCAGTTCTATCGTTCGCTGCCGGATATCCTCGGCGTGAAAACGTTGCGCGCGGTCGCCAAAGCCGTCGCGAAGGCTCATCGCAAGGGCCGACCGGTCATTGTGGGAATCGGCGCACACGTCGTCAAAGTCGGATTGAGTCCGATACTCGTGGACCTCATGCAGCAAGGGATCGTGTCGGCCGTGGCCATGAACGGCGCCGGGATCATTCACGATTTCGAATTGGCGCTCATGGGGCACACGTCTGAGGAAGTCGACACGGAGATTGACGAGGGACGCTTCGGAATGGCGGAAGAAACCGGCTGCATGCTGAACGAGGCGATCGTCCGCGGGGCCCGCGATCGCGAGGGGCTCGGCGAGTCCGTCGGCCACTACATCAACCGACGCCAGGGGCAGTTTCCCCATCGCGAAACGAGCATCCTGGCGACCGGAGCGCGGCTCGGTATTCCGGTGACCGTGCACGTCGCCATCGGGACCGACATCATCCATATGCATCCTGCCGCGGACGGAGCCGCCATTGGAGCGACCTCGCTGCTGGACTTTCGACGGCTTGCGGCTGTCGTGTCGGGGATGGAGGGGGGCGTGTATCTCAATCTCGGTTCTGCCGTCATTTTGCCGGAAGTCTTCCTAAAAACGGTGTCACTGGGGCGCAATCTTGGTCACGATCTAACCAACATTACGACCGTGGATATGGACTTCTTGGCTCACTACCGCCCGCTCACCAACGTAGTACGTCGGCCGACCCAGAAGGGCGGGAAAGGCTACTCCCTGATCGGCCACCACGAAATCATGGTGCCGTTGCTGGCCGCGGCAGTCCACGAAGAATTGGGATGACCCCTTCGCATGTCTTCACGCCAATCCCCTCCGGTGACCTCGCAGCATCTGACCCAGATGTGGAGCGAAGTGAATGCCCGCTACTTCGCGGGCCTGCTGCTCCCAATCGATCTCGTCTGGAGCCGCCGCTTGACCTCCTCGGTCGGCATGTTCGTGAGTCGTCGAGGACCGCGGCCACGGCTGGATCAGGATGGTCTTCGCCCGCCGACCAGGCGCGAGATTCGCCTATCCCTTCCCTTGCTCCAACAGGCCGCCCAACGAAGCGAGTACGGCGAGCAAGAGATCGTGAATACGCTGGCGCACGAAATGATTCATCAATGGCAGTACGACATCCTGAAACGGCGGCCGAATCATGGGGCGGATTTTCTCCGCAAGATGACCGAGATGAATCGGGACGGCACCCTGTCGATCACCATCTACCATTCGTTACAGAAGGAAGTCCTCGCCCTCACGCGATTTGCCTGGCGCTGCAGGCAATGCGGTCGAGTCTACCGACGCCAACGCCGAACGATTCAGCCGCGTCGACACCATTGCGGCATCTGTCGGGGATTACTACAAGAATTGGGATCGGTGAGTCAGGTCCAGCACGAGCCTCCTCCTACACCCCCTCCCACTCTCTTGCAACGGATCCAATTGTCCTTTAGGTTCTAGCAGGATGCTGAAAAAGTCGCTTGTCTCACCCGCCCACCCCGGCGCACAGAGACGCGTCTTTCCCCGATCGGCGTTCTCAGCACCCATGAAGCGTGAAACATATCTCGCAAGACGATTGATTCATGTACCCGACGACGCTTCACAAACGACCTACTTGAGGATGATCCATGCGCTGGTCTCGCCAGATCCTGTTCGGGGACGTGGATGCCATGTTCGCCTCAGCGGCCGTGGTGAAGGACCCAAGCCTCGCCGGTAAACCGGTTGCGGTCGGCGGTCCACCGCCACGTGGAATCATCGCCGCGGCCAGCTATGCCGTGCGGCCATTCGGCATCCACTCGGCGATGCCGACGGCGAAAGCCCTCCAGCTCTGTCCCAACCTCATTCTGCTTCCTCCTGATCGGCCCCTGTATCGGCAGCTGCATGATGCGATGCGGGCCGTGACCGATCAGTTATTCCCGCTCACCGAATGGAGCAGCATCGACGAGTTTTATGCCGACACGACACAGCTCCAGACCCGCCATCCCGATCCTCGCTCACTCGGACAACTCGTGAAGGATGCGCTGTGCGAGGCCACGGGATTGCGCTGCACCATCGCCGTCGCGACCGGCAAGACCGTCGCCAAAATTGCAGCGGATAGTCACAAGCCGGATGGACTGGTGACGGTCCCACCGGGTACGGAAGAAAAATTCTTAGCGCCGCAGCCTCTGCGCGCATTGCCGGGGATCGGTCCCAAAACCGCCGCGCGCCTGGAACCGCTCGGACTCAAGACGATCGGCGAGCTGTTGGACCAACGCTGGGATCAACCCTTGCGTCATATCTTCGGCACGCGACTCCACTGGGTTCGAGAGCTGGCGCGGGGGATCGACCACGAACCGGTGGTGGCCGATCGCGAATCCAAAAGCCTCAGCCACGAGATCACATTCGAACACGATACGCATAATCGTCCTTTTCTTGAGCGAACCCTGCGCGGATTCCTCCGCGACCTGGCGCGGGATCTCCGACAGGAAGGATTGGCCGCCGGATCCTGCACGGTGAAGCTGAAAAACGCCCGTTTCGCCATCACGACCAAGCAGCATCGCTTTCCGCACTCGCTGAACTACGATCCCGACATGTGGCCGACCATCCAACACGCGCTACAGGAACTCATTCGGCCCGACACCGAGTACCGCTTGGCCGGGCTCGCGCTCTCCTCTTTGACGCCCACGCCGCCCGGGCTGTTCGACCAACGGCGGACGAAAGCCATTGAGACGATGGACGCGCTGATTACCAAGCACGGGTCGTCGGTGATTGGGTTAGGCGGCGTGAGCCACGACGACACCGAGTAGTGTTCTTGCTCTTTCCATCCAGGCCTGCAGCCGGTATGATGGGACCATGCCCACGAAGGTCATGACCAAGGAGCAACTCGCTCCGCTCTTGCAACAAGCCCGCGAACAAAAGAAACGGATCGTCTTCACCAACGGCTGTTTCGATCTCATGCACATTGGACACACCCGTTATCTGCAGGCGGCCAAGGCCCTCGGCGACCTGCTTGTCGTCGCCGTTAACAGCGACGAGTCGGTCAGGAGCTTGAACAAGGCACCCGACCGGCCGATCGTCTCGGACGCTCAGCGGGCGGAAGTGGTCGCTGCGCTCGGCTGTGTCGATTATGTTATCCTGTTCAACGAACCGGACCCCCAAGGCCTGATCGCCGCATTGCAACCGGATGTCCTTGTCAAAGGCGGAGATTGGGCGGTGGAACGGATCGTCGGCCGCGAGATCGTGGAAGCGCGCGGCGGAATCGTCCGTACCATTCCCCTGGTCCCCGACGTTTCCACCACGTCGCTGATCCAACGCATTCGCTCAACCACCGCGTAGCAGGATGCTGAAACAGTCGCTCTTCTCACCCGCCCGACCTCGGCGCGCCAAGACGCGCATTTTCCCATGCAGCGTTCTCGCTTCGTTCTGGTCCTCAACGTACCCTAGAGGGTACGTCTCCGGCTTTCACTTGCTGCGGCCTTGCTGGACGAACTGTTTGAGCATCCTGCTCAGCTATTTTCTTCTTATTTTATTCCTGACCTGTCGGCCATCGAAATGTTGCAATGAGGAACTAGCTGTTCCCTAGCCTGTTACACTATGTCCGATACGGTCTCCACAGTATCAGCATCCCAATGGTTCGTTCCTGTCGCCGCGGCACTGGCCGGCGAGACAGGCCGTCCCTCTGTCACCGGCTTACACGGCTCCACCGCCGGGCTTGCCCTCACCGCACTTCTGCATCCCCAGTTGGGAAATCTGGGACATCGGTCGTGGCTGATCGTTACCGGATCGGACGAGGCGGCTGAGCGCCTCTTTGATGACCTACACTTTTTCCATGATCTCATCGGCCTTCCGACGGCTCCCCTCGCCCTGTTCCCAAGATGGGAAACCTTGCCATACGAGGGCAGCGCGCCCCATGTCAGTCTGATCGCACGCCGGATGAACACCCTGCATCACATCCGAACCGCACCGCAGACCTGTCTGGTCACCTCCATCGCGGCCCTGATGCAACGGCTGTTGCCCGTCACGACCTTCACCCGCACCACCCTACAATTCAAGCGGGGCGGCACGATTGAGCGAGAGGCCCTCACCGGAGGACTCTTACGTCTCGGCTACCGCCGAGTCTCAGTGGTGGAAATTCCCGGCGAGTTCAGTATTCGAGGCGGCATTGTGGATATTTTCTCGACGGCCTATGCCGACCCGCTTCGCGTCGAATTTCTTGGCGAAACCATCGATTCGCTCCGCCTGTTCGATCCCGCCACGCAGAAATCCACCGCGAAACTCGATTCAGCGATGGTCCTTCCCGCGCGGGAATATCTGCGTGCGGAGACTTCGCTGGATGCCCTTGCTCCCATTCCAGCAGATGCCGAGTGGCGCGCGCCGGATCTCTATCCCGACATGGGCACCCTCTTCGACTATTTTGCCGAACAGCCTGTATTGGTCCTGGATCAGCCGGCTGCCTTGACAGGGGCCTGCGCAGACCTCTGGAGCAAGATCGACGACGGCTATCTCCGCCACGCCGATCGGGAGACGGTCGTGCCCTACCCGTCACCAGAGCGGTTGTTTCTTTCCTGGCCGGAACTCATGGATCACACGAACGGATGGCCCACCCTCGCGCTCGAGCCGCTCACCGCGAGCGATGCGTCCTGGAGTCCGGTCCAGGCCTTTCCCGCTCAGATCCCGGCCAGCGCAGGCCTCGGGGCTCGCGGGATGCCCTTCAGCCAAACCCTGGCCATCATGGATCGCCTGCGAGAGGAATGTCGCGTGGTGCTCGTCGCAAGAAGTCGCGGCCAAGTGGATCGCTTGCTGGCGCTCTTGCGCGAGCACGATGTACCGGCGATGGAATGGACAGTGGGGGCCTGGACCGCTTCCAGTAAAACCAAAGCGCCGTTTTACGTCTTACATGGCGATTTGTCCGCGGGATTCCTCGCCACGGACTTGCGCCTAGCCATCCTGACGGAAGAAGAACTGTTTGCCAAAGGCGCGCGCCACAAGCCGCAGGCCAAGAGTAAAGCCGCGACCTTCCTCTCTTCATTGGAAGATCTCAACGTGGGCGACTATGTCGTCCATGTCCAGCATGGCATCGCCAAGTATCGAGGTCTCAAGCGCCTCTCGGTACAGGACTTCGACAGCGACTATTTGATTCTCGAATTCGCCGGCAGCGACACACTCTACGTCCCGCTGGAGAAGCTCAACCATGTGCAGCGGTATAGCGGGGCGGAAGGCCATGCGCCGCGTCTTGAACGGTTGGGCGGCACCAGTTGGGCCAAGACGACCGCGCGCGTGAAGCAAGACATCGAGGAGATGGCCCACGAGTTGGTTGACCTCTATGCCAACCGTGAACTCGTAACACGCCATGCTTACGGATTCGACAGCACGATGTACCACGAGTTCGAAGCCGCGTTTGAGTATGAAGAAACGGCGGATCAACTCAAAGCGATCGAAGATATTACGCACGACATGGAGTCCAGTAAACCGATGGACCGTCTGGTGTGCGGCGATGTCGGGTACGGAAAAACGGAAGTGGCCATGCGGGCAGCCTTTAAGGCTGTAGAAGATAATCGTCAGGTGGCGGTGCTCGTTCCCACGACCCTGTTGGCCCACCAACATTACGACAACTTCTCTGAACGGTTCGCGCCGTTCCCGGCTCGCGTGGCCTTGCTCTCCCGATTCCAATCGCCGAAGGAGGCCAAAGCTATTCTCAAGGATGTGGCGGCCGGCAGCGTCGACGTAGTGATCGGCACACACCGGCTCGTCCAAAAGGATGTGGTGTTCCATAACCTGGGTCTCGTGATCATCGATGAGGAACAGTGGTTCGGCGTCAAAGACAAGGAACGCCTGAAGCAGCTTCGCACCCAAGTCGACGTCTTGACGCTCACAGCCACCCCGATTCCTCGCACCTTGCAGATGGCCATGGCGAGCGTGCGTGATCTCTCAATCATCGAGACCCCTCCGGCGGGCCGCCTCTCCATTCGCACGCAGGTCGTCC
>JANYBU010000170.1 GCA_025360665.1 Nitrospira sp. | reverse complement strand
GTAGAAGTAATGACGCCCCTGGATGGCCGATTCGCGGACAGCGTGTTCCACCCGCTTGCGAATGACATAGAGCTTGCGTTCAAACTGCCCTTCATTGAGGACATCACGGGCAATGAACACCTGCCGCATATACGGCTCGGTACTGCGCGCCACGATGCCAATCGCATCGCTCTTGACCGGCACATCGCGCCAACCAAGGAGCCGAGCGCTCTCCTCGCCGATAATTCTGGAAAAGAGTGCCTCACACTGTTGTCGCGCATCGGCCTGGGGAGGAAGAAACACCATCCCGACGCCGTACTCCCCGGCCTGGGGCAGGGACACCCCCGCATCGCCGGCCGCACGCTTGAGGAACTCGTGTGGCACTTGAAGCAGAATTCCGGCGCCGTCTCCCGTGCAAGGATCACAACCCTGCGCCCCCCGGTGACTCAGGCTCTCAAGAATCTGAAGCCCCTGCTGAACAATGGTATGGGATTTCTGGCCCTTGATATTGACGACAAAACCGATTCCACAGGAATCTTTCTCCTGTTCGGGGTCGTAGAGGCCTTGCTTCGGTGGAAGCCCTGGGATGTGCATCGTTCGTATCTCGTTAAAATGTAGGCGTGTATGCTACTAGACGGAGGCTACACCAGAGAGGCCATGGGATGGATAACCCCGTCACTCATAAGGCGAATTCCGTTCGTATCCGCTCCGCTTACATTAATAGAAGGACGATTCTTCTGTCAAGATTGTCCCTCGTACAGATGACCCAGGCCGGGCCACCCCCCAAAGGGGTGATTGGCTTGACTTTGTTTCCTCCTCTGCCCTACCATCCGCCGCATGCCTCAAGGTCCAATCACCTCCACGATCAACAACATGGCGGACGTCTGGGAGGCGTACCGTGATGAATTGGAGGAGATGGAACGCCAGGCCAGGACGAACCTCGATTCCAGCGTGACACTCGTCAATACCGTTGCCGCCCACATCCTGAACAGCGGCGGAAAACGAATCCGACCTTTTTTGCTCCTGCTCTCCGCCCGTCTCTGCGGCTATACCGGTCACGAGCATCACCAACTCGCCAGTCTGGTGGAGTTCATTCATACCGCGTCCCTGCTCCACGACGATGTGGTCGACGATGCCGATATCCGCCGAGGCCAGCGAACCGCCAGAAAAGTCTGGGGCAACCAGATCAGTATCCTCGTCGGCGACTATCTCTACTCCCAAGCCTTCTGCCGGGTCGTCGAATTCCGGAACCATGGGATCAACGAAGTGCTCGGCGAGGCCTGCAAGAAGATGGCGGAAGGCGAAGTGCTTCAGCTCTATTACAACGGCAACCCATCCATGTCGGAGGCGGAGTATCTGAAGATTGTCGAACACAAAACGGCCGGCTTGATTGCCGCCTCTTGTCGCATGGGCGCCATTCTCGCGGACGCCTCAGAGGCCCAGCAGGATGCGCTCTTCCGGTTCGGTCAACATCTTGGGATCGCCTTCCAAGTGGCCGACGATACGCTCGACTACACCGCCAATGGCGAACACTTGGGCAAGACACTGGGGCAGGACCTCCGCCAAGGCAAGGCCACACTGCCGCTGTTACATCTGCTGCATCATTGTTCGGAGCAGGACCGGCAGATGATCGTCGACCGCATGGAAACCAGAACCCTGACAGAGGAAGACCTCGGTCGGTTCATTCGCTTGATGGAAGAATTGGGTTCGATTACCTATGCCATGGATCGCGCACGATCCTACATCGCCGCGGCCCAACGAGATCTCAACCAGTTCGAAGACAGTACGGCCAAACGAGCCCTCTCGGTGACCGCCGACTATATGGTTACCCGCGATCGATAACCTTTCTCCCTCGTGTTCCACGGAACAGCCATGGAAACGGCACCGCGCAGGAAGAAAGGATCCACCCTTCACACATTGGTTGCACTAGCGCCCTGAACCACTTTACGGAGCAAAGGATTCGGCATGGCCAAGATCATTCCGTTTCACGGGACCGCATACGACGCATCAGTTGTTGGCGACGTTACCCAGGTCGTCGCGCCGCCCTACGATATCATTGACGCCGCGGGACAACAGGCCCTGTACGATCGCCACCCACAGAACATCATTCGCCTGGAGCTCGGCGTCGATCAGCCAAGCGACAGTCCCACGAGCAATCGCTACACGCGAGCCGGAACAACACTCCATGAGTGGCTCCGGAGCGGGGCCTTGAAACGTGACGCGGAGCCCACCCTGTACTACCACACCATCGACTATCGGCCGCCGGCGTCGGATCCTCGGACCCCGATGAAGGTGCTGAAGGGATTTCTCGTCACCGTCACGCTCGAAGCACTCGACTCCGGCCATATTTATCCGCATGAAAATACACGCGCCGCGGCAAAAACCGATCGCCTGAATTTACTCGAAGCCTGCCGTACGAATTTCAGCCCGATCTGGTCCCTCTATTCGGACCCCCAGAACGTCGTGATCGGACTCCTCGAAGCAGCCGTCAAGGGGAAACCGGCACGGTTCGACTTTACGGATGACGTCGGATTCCGCCAGCAACTGTGGGCCGTGACGGATCCCTCGATTCTCGCCCACGTAGTCGAGGCCATGCGTCCCAAGCCGCTCTTCATCGCGGATGGCCACCATCGCTATGAAACGGCACTGAACTATCAACGGCTGCGCCGGCAACAGGCCGGATCACCAGCAAGCTACCAGCCCTACGACGGCGTGCTGATGTTGCTGGCCGCCCTTGAAGACCCCGGACTCACCGTACTGCCGACACATCGAGTCATCACCACTCCGCTCCCCTCCTATGACAACGTGCGAACTCTCTTATCCGACCAGTTTGAGCTACAGGAATTCCCCTTTACCACTGGAACCCAGACAGCAGTCCGCGCGCAATTCATCAAGGCCCTGAGAACCAACGGCCGCATGGTTCCGATGTTCGGCCTGTCGTTGAAGGGAAAAGATTCGTACTTCACGTTGGCCCTTAAACCGGCCCATCTCCCGCCGGCGGACGCGTCGCCTCGTGCAAAGCTGGATGTCTCCCTCCTCCAGCAACTGGTCGTCACCGCACTCTGCCGGACGCAACAGGAACAAGAAGCGATTCTCTACACCAAAGACGATCATGAGGCGCTGGATTGGGTGGCGGGCGGAACTGGAACGGGGGCCTTGCTCCTCAATCCCACCAAGGTCAGCGAAGTGCAGGCCGTCGCGACAGCTGGAGAACGCATGCCCCATAAGTCGACGTATTTTTTCCCGAAGCCGCTGACCGGGCTCGTGATAAACGTGATGGAGAATCCGTGAGGAGTAAGGGGTGAGGCGTCAGGCGATGGAACAAGAAAATCGTCCGAACGTGCGGTGGGACGATATCCCCTCACGCCTAACGCCTCACGCCTCACGGTACTGGATATGAAGGCCAAAATCCTCATCGCCGACGACGATCCTGATATTGCCACGATGCTGGAGGATCGTCTGCAAGCCTCCGATTATGGAACCGTGATCGCGAAGGATGGGGTAGAGGCGCTCGAGCTGGTCGAGCAGGAAGCTCCGCACCTCATGTTGCTCGACCTGGATATGCCACGCCTGACCGGCCTTGAGGTCCTCAAGCGACTCCCGAAAGTCAGACCAGCCGAGGATCTCCCGGTGATCGTCATGACCGCCCATGCCTCAATTGATGCCGCTGTCGAGGCCATGAAAACCGGTGCCTACGATTTTCTCACCAAGCCACTGGATAAAGACCACCT
>JANYBU010000119.1 GCA_025360665.1 Nitrospira sp. | reverse complement strand
CGTAAGCTTCCCCGTCAAGGAGACACTTCCAAAGGAGAACTTCTGGCTGTGACCTGGGCTCGATACGTCGTGGGCGGCACCCGGGCCAAGGCGTCATGGGGCCGCTCTTCGTTGTACTCCCGCATCCACTCCGCACTGATTTCGCGCACCTGATCCAACGACTCGAATACATAGGCATCGAGCACCTCGTGGCGGAAGGTCCGATTGAATCGTTCCACACAGGCATTCTGATTCGGCTTGCCCGGCTGAATATACCGCAGGGCGATCCCTCGGTCCACGCACCAGGTGGCAAAGCGGTCGGCGAGAAATTCCGGGCCATTGTCGAGCCGAATGGCTTGCGGTTGGCCACGCCAGGCCGTCACTTGCTCCAGCACCCGAATCACTCGCTCGGCGGGCAAGGAGGTATCGACTTCGATCGCCAAGACTTCTCGCACCCCTTCATCCAGAATATTCAAGGTCCGGAACCGACGCCCGCCATACAGCGTATCGCTCATGAAGTCGAGCGCCCACACGACATTGGGCTGTGGAATCACGTCCATCGATTGCACCGGCCGTACCGGCAGCCGCTTCTTGGTCCGTCGTGGCAGGTTGAGCCGGAGTCGGCAGTACACCCGCCACAGGCGCTTATGGTTCCAGCGATGCCCGGTGAGCCGCAACCGGTCCACGTATTTCCAGAATCCCCAGCGAGGGTTCGTAGCTCCCAGGGTGGTCAGCGCCTCGATCACCGCCGCATCCCGGTGTGCCCAGTTCGTCATGGGCCGATAGTACGTCGCTCGCCCTCACCCTACCGCCTGACAGGCCCGTCGAACCGGAAGCTCACTCACCGTGACCAAGTGGGTCACGGCCTCCCGACGTTCGAGGGGCTTCAGAGTTTTTTTTCGATCAGGTCCTTTAGTGCCGCATTCTCCAACGCCACGTCGGCATAGAGACGCTTCAGCTTGCTGTTCTCGTGCTCCAGCTCCTTGAGTCGTTTGATGTCCGACGCCTCCAACCCACCATATTTGGCTTTCCACTTGTAGTAGGTGGCGGAACTGATGCTGTACTTCCGCCAGATCTCGTTAACGGGGCGGCCAGCATCGGCCTCTTTCAGGATTGCTACGATCTGCGTCTCGGTGAACTTCGATTGGCGCATGGGAACCTCCTGGCTAAGGTGGCTATTGTGCCAGAAGATTCTCCTTGTGGACTGTCTCAGATTGGGGGGAGCTTACAGTCTCTCTGGTTTGTTTAGTTTATCTGGTTTTCTGGTTTCTTTGGTTTTCCGATCAGCGAACCCATTGAACGAGACAAACCGAACAAACCAAATAAACCCGTTCTCGTTTCGGCCAACAAGACAGACCAAATTGACCAGATAAACGAGATAGACCAGTTCGGCTCTCCCTTCGGCGCCGGGAATCCCTACAGCCCCAGCAGTCCCACGAATCCCTACGGCCGCGGCCTGCGAATTGAAGGACGCTGACCCTGCCGCTGTGCTCTACGTGACCTCATGGCGGCTTGATACCTCTCCACAGACGGCCTAGCCCCACGACCCACCCACCGATCAATCCAACCATTCCCCCCCACTCAGCCCTTGCGCCTAGTTGGTGACCCTCCTAGAATGGGCCACTCTGCGAGGCCTCCATGCCCTTCATGGTTCGTCTCTACCAACGCTTCCCCGTGTACTGCTCCGTCACGTACCACGCTGGCCTGTTCCAAGGACAAAGCACGGTCTGGAACTTTTCGCTGAGCGGGTGGAAACTCTCCGGCGATGTGCCGCTGCAAGTTGGGCAGACGTGTGCCTTGACCGTCAATTTGCCGATCGATGAACGCATCGTTGTGGCTACTGCGATCGTGCGCTGGGTCCGGGGCCAGGAGTTCGGCCTGGAAACCTTGGCGATTGAGAAGCAGACGCATAGTCGGGTGGAGCACGTAATCAAACGACTCGTAGAGGAATCCGGTGAGAACATCGAATGAGCACCGACCGCCCCAAACGCGAAACCATGACTATCGAAGAAGCGACCGTCTCCAATATGTGGGAGATCGCCGCGATTGTGGAAGTGCTCGAACGGAAGGGCCTTCGGCAAGAAATCCCAAGGCGTGTTATACGGACAGAAAGCCAGAGACCCGCATGTTATACGGCACCCGAGTAAGCGTGGCACTCAACGTCTGCTTTCGACCCAAAACGGTCATGCGCGGTGGAGATTTTCGGTCCATTGAGGACACGGCAGTGATCGAGTTGTTGCGTACCCGTCCTGAAAGGAACGTCGAGAGATGATTTCAGAACTCAGAACGATCGGGGTGCGAACCCATTTACAGCGAGGTGCCGTATTGGCGCTAACGAGGAGAACGCAGCGCCTCATTCGCCGCGCATGCCTTGCGACGGCTTTGCTGGTGACGATAGCCGCCGTGGCTCAGCCGGTTCACGCCGCAGGCGGAGGTCAGACGAAGTTCCAGCGCCTATCGACGCAGTTCATCGCGGCGTTGGGCGATCCAGGTGCGACCTCCGGGAGCGGCGCGCAATCGTGGGGTCTGTGGCCTCTGGACCCGGGTCCTCGGGGCGTCGAGCTGAACAGCTATAAACCGTTGAAGGATGCAGGTGGCGTCGCCCCGGCGCGCTGGAAATTCGACGGCACGGACTGGTGGCTGGAGGAACACGGCTTGATCATGGAGCAGCCGACCTTTCCGCTCCCTCCCGGCAAATACTTGGTCACGGGTAACCGCGAGGTGACGGCTGTGCTGACCATTCATCCCGCCGACAGGAATGGCGACAGGCGCTGGGAGCTCGATAAAGGCGCGACGCTCTACGACGTGACGCACCTGGCCTGCCGCTCCGCGCGCTATACACCGGCGGCAGTTGGTGGTTCGTGCTCGCCGGCAAACGCGCAGAAGGCTGCGTTTCCAGTTGCGCCAGGGGGAGCGATGCCTCCGGTCGAGGGCTGCACGAAGCAGGACTATGCGGTTCTAATCGTGATCGGCGTGGGCGTGGAAGACTGAACGCCGGTGGCGCCGGCAAGATTCGTCGCGTATAGCGAGATATCGCCCAACAAGCGCGTGCAGTCGACAAACCACTCGCGATGCTCGCGGTTTGCCACTGACGCGGCGCGTTGAGGCTGTAGAAAACCCCCTGTCGGAAAAAACGGTCACGACAAGTACACACGCACCCTTGCGGATGTACTCCTGCCCAATGGGATGAATCTCAATCAGGAACTCGTCAAGCAAGGCTGGTGCTGGTGGTATCGGAAGTATGCGCCGGCGGATACGGTGCTGGAAGGGTTAGAGCTAGACGCCCGAGAGGCCAAGAAGGGGTTGTGGAATGCTCCAACTCCTACACCGCCGTGGGAGTGGCGGAAGAGGTAAAGACGAAGAGGAAATATCAAAAGGGAAACTGATGTGGCGTGGAGGGGGAGTTCGAGGTCAGGCATGACTATTGACTTATTGGAGCCGGTCTCTTTGCTTGAAGCGATTGCGTCAGTGCATTGAGTTCATTGCTCAACCGTGCACGTCACGCCTTTGACCACGCTGCCCATCCCATCCTCTCAAGCTTGCTCGTTCTTTCTTAGGGACAGGGGCTGGTTGATTTGGTCTATCTGGTCTATCTGGTCTATCTGGTTGGTGCGGTTGAGGGCGAGAAGAGCGAGACGAGCGGGACGTGGGGGATGGTCTGTCTGGTCTATCTTGTCCATCTCGTTTGTCTGGTTGGCCGGATCGGAAGCCCCACCAGAAGAACCAAAGAGACCAGACAGACTGGACTGCTCATCCCCTTCGCCAGCCGGCGCTTCCCAAAATCTCGGTGCCGATGTATCCTGCGGTCAGCTGTTCCTGTGGCGATAATCCCGCGACGTTCGTTCGTCACCACGGATATCAGGGGAAACATTGATGAACTTGCGATGCCCGTACCTGAAGGCTCAGGTTGAACTGACGGAAGAGCGCGAAACGCATATCCGAGAGAAGCACCCGGAACTCTTACCCCAGTGCCGGGATCAGATAGACCAAACCCTAGCCGATCCTGACGAGGTGCGGAGAGATGCCCGATTCCCAAACAGTTTATTATTTTCCCACTGGTTTCCTGACGTGAAAGGCGTAAGTTTATTGTCGTGGTGGTGGTCGCCGATCCGCCTCCAGCAGGTCGGCATTGGATCGTGACCGCGTATGTGGCTCGGCAACTCTCAGGAGGAACTGTGATATGGAAACGTCCCTGACGGTTGAATATGACAAGGCCGGAGATATTTTGTACCTCGGTAAAACCAAAGCCTATCCGGAGCAGGACTCCGAGGAATTGGATTATGGGGTGGTTGCTCGACTCAATCCACAGACGCACGATCTAGAGAATCTCGAAATCCTTTTTTTCTCTTCCCGTGTCGCCAAGGGGGAGACGTTTCAATTGCCGGTAACCGCTGAGTTTCATCTGCCCAAGGCTGGATGACGCGGGGCCATGTAGTTTCAACACTACCCAGAGACGGACTCTCTCTACATCGACTTGTCCGATAAGGTCAGCGCAGTGTCTCGTCGGCATCGACCAGGAAGGAAAAGGTACCGGGAGTCTTTTCTCACAGCCTGAAATAGCCCCTCCAGGCTCGCTCGTCTATCCCTGTCTCTGCTCCAAACCTCTTCTAAGAGGAGTGGCCGAGGCTGCCCTTTCCTGCGCGCATCAAGCGACCCTCATCCTTCTAATGATCCTTCCAAGCTCGCTTGTTTTTCTTCACAGGGTAGCCTGGTTGATCCTCGAGTGCGCGCGTCGAATGAGCACATTCATATCGTGCGCGTTCCGCGAGCAGGAGGACGACCAGGCTGCCCATCCCATCCTTCCAAGCTCGCTCGTTATCTCTTCAGGGATGGGGGCTGATTGACCTTCCACTGCGCGCGTCCAAGGAAGGCTGGTTCATCTGGTCTATCTCGTCTAACTGGTTTGTCTGGTTGGTCGGACCGAAAACTCACTCAGATGAGGCAGATAGACCAGCCAACCAGACAGACGAGCCCGTGCGCGAGCACAGAAGATCATCAGGCTCCATCGCCTCCCCTGTTCACACCCAGCGCCACCGATTGACCTCGCGCGAAGGACGGTTATCTTATAGTTGAGCGGAGGCCTCGGTGAGAGGAGCATTCACTGGGAGTGAGGTCAAGTGTAGGGGTGGTGTGCAGGCCCACTGACAAGTGGGAAGCCAAAAACTCCTCCAAGACTTCCACAATAAGAATAAGAGCTCTCAGACCCGCCTCCGCTTCGTTGTGTGTTTCATCCTCTTCCTCGCGAACTTCTCCCCACTGATGAACTTCCAACGTGTGGTGTGTTGGATTTATGAGACCTATAGGTCGTGGTGTTCTGCGTGTGGAAGTGTTGCGCGTGTGGAGGAAGGGTTGAGAAGCACGGAGGGGACGGGACAATAAAAAACGGCCCGCCCTTATGTGGAACACCGAGGCTGCCATCCGAACCGGGTGACGTTCAGCAATCCTTCAGTCGCCCTCGCTGATTGCCCCGCGCCTCACGTCTCGGGCTCGCACTTTACGGCTGTGCCTAGTGGCACCGACATCGATAACGCGTCCCTTGAACCATCACCCCGCCACCGAAGCAGGAGCGGCGCCCTTTGCACGCTGGCTGCATAAGAGCGGGTCACATTCGCACCAGGTTGCTACCCTGTCTAAGCGTTCCACCTCTCTCAATTTTTATGTAATCATGCTCTCCTCGAAATCAATGAGCCCAAGAGGGCCAGGCACTGTAGACAATCGCCTCACAATTCTGACAGAGAGGGCGGCGCAATCACCCCCCTGCGCTGGTGAGAACATCGGGCGCCTTTCGCGTTGCGTTGATGGTCTCTGCTGCAGACCGGACTCCAAACCCGCCGTTCACCAGCCTATAGGGCCAATTGGGATGAACTTCCTGCTCCGCTTCCGCCACTCTTACGGCGCCCCCGAGTTTACCTTCTAGGCATGGGGGAGTTGGGGGTCAGGCTTGACTATTGACTTATTGGAGACGGTCTCTTTGCTTGAAGCGATTGCGTCAGTGCATTGAGTTCATTGCTCGACCGTGCACGTCACGCCTTTGACCAGACTGCCCATCCCAGCCTCCCACGCTTGCTTGTTATCCCATCAGGGATGGGTGCTGGTTGATTTGGTCTATCTCGTCTGTCTGGTCTGTCTGGTTTCTCTGGTTTGTTTAGTTCATCTGGTTTTCTGGTTTCTTTGGTTTTCCGATCAGCCAACCCATTGAACGAGACGAGCGGGACGTGGGGGATGGTCTGTCTGGTCTATCTCGTCTATCTCGTTTGTCTGGTTGGCCGGATCGGACGGCCCCACCAGAAGAACCAAAGAGACCCGACAGACCGAACAGACTGGACTGCTCATCTCCTTCGCCAGCAGGCGCTTCCAAAAATCTCGGTGCCGAGGTATCCTTCCGTAGTTTTACACTCTCCCAATGAGGTTCGCATGACCGCCGATGATCGCTACGATGTGTCCGACTTGCCGGAGGCGCAGTTTGAGCCTGGCTCCAATGGGCTGGTGCTCAAGAATCTTCTCGGGATCACGTCGAAGCACATCATGGACAAAGTAGAGGCCAGAGCTCTTGAGCAGGCGATGGACGTACTGGTTAGAGCCTATGGTGAGACGCACCGGTTTACGTCCACGGATCTCTGTGATTGTCACCGTACCTGGTTTGGCAAGATCTATGAATGGGCTGGCCACTATCGGCATGTGAATGTCAGTAAAGACGGATTCCCCTTCGCAGCAGTCGCGCATGTGCCTGTCTTGATGGATCAGTTCACACGGGATGTGTTGCGGCGCTGTACGCCTTGCAGCTTTACAAGCCGTGCCGAGGTTGTTCATGCGCTGGCGGAAACGCATGTCGAGTTGGTGCTGATCCATCCGTTTCGTGATGGGAATGGACGCCTGGCCCGTGTGCTTTCTACGCTTATGGCACTTCAGGCAGGACTGCCGTTATTGGATTTCAGCCTCATGGCGGGGACGGGCAAGACCGCGTACATCACCGCGATTCAGGCAGGCCTCGATAAGCACTATGTGCCGATGGAGAGCTTGTTCGGAGAGATTATCGAGCAGAGCCGTTCTTCTTCTTAATCGGTAACGGCTTGTCCTGCTCAGCCAGGATGCGGGCGATGGATTCGACGGATGCTCCCGTTTCGACCGCCGTCGAACTGGCGACGTTGGCGATCAAGGCTTTCCGGTATTTGGCTGGAACCTTAAGATGTGGGTTGGTTTCAATGAGTGGCTTGTTCTTCATCGCTGTTGCCCCTCTTGGTGAGTGCAATTGTACCGCATGATTTGGAATGAGGCTATCTCAAAGTGCGAGCCTTCGCGGGGCGCACTGGGGGCGTTGCTTGACCATGCACCATACGACTTCGACCAGGCCGTCCATCCCATCCTCCCACGAGTGCTCGTTCTTTCTTAGGGATGGGGGCTGGTCTATCTGGTCTGTCTGGTTTCTCTGGTTTGTTTAGTTCATCTGGTCTTTCTGGTTTCTTTGGTTTTCCGATCAGCCAACCAAATGAACGAGACGAGCGGGACGTGGGGGATGGTCTGTTTGGTATATCTGGTCTATCTCGTTGGTCGGACCGGAAATTCATCCAGAAGAGCCAGACAGACCAGAAAGACCAGCCAACCAGACAGACGAACCCGGGCGCGTTGCGCGAACACAGAAGATCCTCAGGCCCCATCCCCTCCGCGCCCTGCGAGCAAGAAGGGCACCTGGTCGCTCCTCTCTCATCCTTCCAGCCCCTGAACCGCGCCCGCTGACAACTGTCGTGGATCGTCTCTCGTCGTTGGTGCGGCGTTGTTCGTGCCGGTGAATTCTTCACCCGGACCTTTCCAAACGCGCTGGGTCCATGTATCCTCCCACAGCCATTCACCCAACCGTACCGAAATGACAACCCCACGCGCCGCGGAGATGGGATGAACCATATGAGCGCCATGTGATGATTGAGGTCTGCTCCCTCGCCACAATCAGAGAACGGCTTGGGACCGGTACGCCGAGGCGGCAGTTTCTGTATGAGCGGCTTCACGCGGTGGTCTCTCGGCTCTATGAGACCGGGAAAGTGAGACACATCTATCTCTTCGGCAGTTTTCCCACTGAGGCTCCTATGCCGAACGATGTCGATCTGTTTGTCGTGATGGCCGATGACTTTCGTACGACAGGGCTTACCGATGAATTACTGGCTGTGTTTACACACGATACATGTCGAATACGCTATAATGCCGATGTCTTTGGGGTCACTGAGTCGATCGGCGCTGAACACATCGCGGACGCGTTAACGGTATTCTCGCGGGACCGGCAGTTTCGTACTCAACCCATTGTCGAGGTGATTCCGTGATTTCCAACGATGAAGAACTCCATCAGGCTGAGACGGCTGTTCAGAAACTCTGGAGGTTTCTTGCGCAGGCGAGGCAGACGCATGCGTGTGCGGACTATGAACGTCTTGCCGCACCGTACTTGCTTCAGATCCAGGACCGGCAGCAAGAGATCCTCGCCTATCTTTCAACCAGGCCGGAAGTGTTGCGCGCCTAATCTATGACGCGAGGCAAGTTTCCTCCCAAAAAGGCGAGGAGGGTGACATGCGAAAGGCCTGCAAGCGAAAGCGCAGCTCCTGTGCACTCTGTAAACCGCACAAAGTTGGTTGGTGAAGGGAGAAAGAAAAGGTACCGTGGGGGAGTTGGGGGTCAGTCATGACCATTGACTTATTGGAGCCGATTGCCTTGCTTGAAGCGTTTGCGTCAGTGCATTGAATTCATTGCTCGACCGTGCACGTCACGCCTTTGACCAGGCTGCCCTTCCCATTCTCCCACGCTCGCTCGTTCTTTCTTAGGGACAGGGGCTGGTTGATTTGGTTCATCTGGTTAGTTTCGTTCAACCAAATGAACGAGACAAACCAAACAAACCAGATAAACCCGTTCTCGTTTCGGCCAACAAGACAGACCACTCCCGCTCGCCGCTCGGGTTCATCTGGTTCATTTGGTTTCTTTGGTCTATCTGGTTCCCTTGGGCCATAATCTAGACAAACCAGACAAACAAGATAGACGAGTTTCGGCTCTCCCTACGGCGCCGGGAATCCCTACAGCCCCAGCAGTCCTACGAATCCCTATGGTCGCGGCCTTCGGATTGAAGGACGCTGATCCAGCCGCTAAACCGCTCCACGTGATCTCATGTCTGCTTGACACCTCGGTGATTACACCGCGGTTCACAGATTGGAAGAAAGTGGGAACATTCTACGTTTCCATCAGCTTCTGCGGGCGTTCGATCGGTCGAAGGCTCGCATGGTGTCCCAAGGGTGACAGGGTGCTGTCGGGGTCTGACGAACACTACCGCTTGACTTGAGCGCCTGTTCCAGTATGCTTCGATCCGTGACCATTATCTCCCTTCAGGCTTGAGAGGAACGCACAATGGCTCGCTTGATCTTGCTCCGTCATGGTGAATCGCAATGGAACCTGGAAAACCGTTTTACCGGTTGGGTCGATGTGCCGCTCTCCCCTCGCGGCATTCAGGAAGCGAAGGACGCGGGCGAGAAACTGCGCAGCTTCACGTTCGACCGCGCCTTTACCTCCGTGTTGGCCCGCGCAAATGAGACGTTGCGGCTGGTGCTCGACATCATCGGCCAGACGGCTATCCCGATCGAGAAGGACAAGGCGCTCAAT
>JANYBU010000057.1 GCA_025360665.1 Nitrospira sp. | reverse complement strand
TCACCCGTCCAGAAACGGGTGCCCGCGTGAAGACGGCAGCCATGCCAGAGACAGAGCAGATCGCCTGTCCCTGTGGCAGTCAGGCGCTTCCGGTCGATGTGTTTCAGACGCCGACCAGACGCTATGTGCGTTGTCCTGGCTGTGAGCTCGTGTTTCTGAATCCTCGTCCGTTGGGAACCCTGGTCGAGGAGTTTTACCGTGATGACTATGACGAGGCCTACGGTGAAGTCGAGGCATCGTCTGATCGCGACCCTGTTTTTGAGAGCGTCGCGCGCCGTCTTGGCCTGTACCGGCAGCCGCCCGGTCGGCTGCTCGATGTGGGCTGTGGAGACGGCGCGTTCTTGTCGCTCTGTCAGTCGGCGGGATGGACCTGTTATGGTCTGGAGTTGTCGAGGAAAGCCGCCGCGCGCGCGGCTCGCCGCGATCTGGCGATGCTTCCCTCCGATTGGTTGGAACAAACAGGGGAGTGCGAATCGTTTGACGTGATCACCCTCGTAAACGTATTGGAGACGGTGACGAATCCGGCGAGCTTCTTGCTGCAGGTCGCGGGCGCACTGACGCCATCGGGCCTTGTCGTCATCAGAGCGACCAATGGGGTATTTCATCTCCCGATGCGGACACCGGCCTGGTGGGTCGGGTCTCGCTATGATCAAGCGTTTCACCTCTTTCTGTACTCACCTCAGGCGCTCCGCTCGATGCTGAAGGGGATCGGATTGCACACCATCGCAATCCATAACTCGGTGCCAAGTCGAGGGCCTCTCACCCCGGCAAATCCCTGGACGAGTCGCCTCAAGTGGCGGATCGGTGCGACGGCGTTCTGGTCCTGTGCGGAGGTGCTCTATAAGGTGACGGGAGGGCGCATGGTCTGTGCTCCGTCGTTTGAGCTCATCGCCCAGCGGAGTTAGGGATTGCCATGAGTAGATCCCATTGGTTCAGTCCCCGGGAGCGACGCTCAATCAGGTTTTTTGGAGTGCTGGTTGCGCTCTGCCTGCTCGCCGCGTTGGCCACGTTTGGAGTGAGGTCGCTGTTCACGTCGGTGGGGTCTGCTAAACATATGCGATACGAGCCGGTCGATGTGCCGCCTCAGGAGGTTTCGCCCCGCCACCAGAAGGAGCGGGAGGAGTATGAACGACGAGAGCGAGTCTTGACGGAGAAGAGTCAGTAGCACGTTCATTTGGAGTAGCCATTCCATGTGTGGTATTTGCGGCCTTGTGGGGGACAACGATCCAGTCCTGCTTGACCGGATGCTTGATCGGCTTGTCCATCGGGGGCCGGACGACGAAGGGACACATCACGACGCAGGCGTCTCCCTCGGTGCACGGCGATTACGGGTGATTGATCCGAGCGGCGGCCATCAACCGGTTCGGAACGAAACCGGCTCCGTTTGGGCGGTCTTGAATGGGGAAATCTACAACTATCGCGATCTCCGCAGGGAGTTGATCCAAAAAGGTCATCGCTTTCAGTCCAATTGCGATACCGAAGTCCTGGTGCATCTCTACGAAGAGGAGGGACCAGAAGCAGTCTACCGGCTGCGGGGGATGTTTGCCTACGCCATCTGGGATCGAGAGCGGGACCTCGTGCTGCTGGTCCGCGATCGCTTAGGGATCAAACCCCTGTACTACTCCGTCCAACCGGGGAAAGCGGGCGTCGCTCATCGTGTGCTCTTTTCGTCGGAACTGCCGTCACTGCTGGAAGGGATTCCTGATTGGACGATCCGTCCGCAGGCCATCGCAGATTTCCTGTCGCTCCTCTATGTGCCAGGCCCCGATACGATTGTGGAGGGCGTCTATCAACTCCGACCCGGCGAGGCCCTCAAGATTACACGGGGTCGGTTGGAATTCTGGCGCTATTATCGTCCAGAGGAAGAGGCCCTGTGCCAGGTTGAAGCTCCGCAGGGTGACCAACGAGCGCGGTTTCTGAGCACACTACGTGACTCCGTGCAGGCCCATCTGGTCAGTGACGTGCCGCTCGGATTGTTTCTGTCTGGTGGGCTGGACTCCGCGTCGATCTTGGCCTGCATGCGCGAGGTGATTCCTGGATCGATCAAAACGTTTTCCATCGGGTACGACGCGCCGGAAGACCAATCTTACAATGAGCTCAAGGCCGCCCGGCTCCTCGCAACACACTTCGGGACGGACCACACGGAAGCCGTGCTGCGTCCCGATGTGGTCTCGCTGCTTCCTCGCGTGGTGGCCGGTATGGGGGAACCATTCGCCGATTCCTCGGCCATTCCCACGTATTTGGTATCCGAGGTGGCCGGACGGTCCGTAACGGTTGCGCTGTCCGGTATTGGCGGCGACGAACTCTTCGGCGGCTATCCTCGCTATCTTGGTCTGCGCGCGGCGGCTCAGTATGCGGCGCTTCCTGTGGCGATGCGCTCATGGATCGCGTCTCGTGCCGCCTCCTGTCTGCCAGATGGTTCAGGAGGCCGCAACGTTCGTGGCCGCATCAAACGGTTTCTGCTGGATGGCTATCGCCCGCTAGATGAGCAATACCTCCGCTGGACGACGTTTCAGCCGGCTGGATGGAACGGGCCGCGGTTTGCCGATGGACTCCGTTCTGCTGTGGCCGACAGCCCGGCGTTTCGCAATGTCCGAAGTCTCTTCGGCCAATGGCCTTCATCAGAACCGGCCGGCCGCGCAATGGGTGTTGATCTACAAACCTATTTGCCGGACGATCTGTTGCGGATGGGCGATCGGATGAGCATGGTCCACTCACTCGAACTTCGTGTCCCCTTCTGCGACCACCATCTGTTGGCCTTCGCCTGTTCATTGCCTGCAGCGACCAGATTGCAAGGCTGGAAGTTAAAGGGATTTATGAGGTATGCATTACAAGGCATTCTGCCTAAAAGTATTGTCTCTGCCCATAAAAAAGGATTTATGCTACCCATCGGACGATGGCTGCGAGAGGATCTGCGCGAGATGAGTCGGGATTTACTCTCAGACGAGGCGATCCGCCGACGGGGCTATGTCACTCCTGCCTATGTGCAGTGGCTGCTCGCAGAGCACGACAGTGGCCGGCGGAATTTCACGGATCAGCTCTATGCGCTCATGGTATTGGAACTGTGGCACCAGCAGGTGACTCGGCCTGTTTCCAGCCATTCGATGGGAGTGGGCGTGGCATGAACGTCGTCCTGCTCGCAGAGGTCACGGTCGAACGGGTGATCGGTGGCGCGGAGCGAGTCCTCCGGCAGCAGGCGTTGGGGCTTGCCAAGCTGGGCCATCACGTATGCGTGATCGCGCGGGCTCCCTTCGAGTCTGCCGAGGCCACCCTATCGATTGGAAGTGTGACCGAACGGCGATATCCCGTGACGCGAACCAGCGAGCCGGCCTTTGTCTGGTCTTCGGTGCAGAATTCCCTTCAGGCGTTTGATCTGATGCGGCAGACCAATCCTGTCGATGTTGCCATGATTCATCAGTCACTGGCTGGACTGGGTCCGATCTTGTCCCGCTATCGATCCGTCAGCCACTGGGTCTACGTTTGTCACTCGTTGGCACATGAGGAGTACCTGACCAGAGCAGAGCGGGCATCAACGACGCTAGAATGGGTCAGGCGGCGGCTGAGCGTGCGCGCCCGGCGTTGGATCGAACGAATGGTGATGCGCCGCTGTCATCATGTGATCGTCTTGAGCGAATTCATGAAGCAACAAGTGATGGTCGCCCACGGAATCGCATCGAGGCACATCACCGTGGTTCCCGGCGCAGCAGATCTAGCCACATTCTATCCGGCACAGGATCGGAACGAGGTCAGACGAGAACTCAAATTGCCGGAGGGCCGCACGCTGTTGTTCACGGTGCGCAACCTGGTGCCGCGCATGGGGTTGGAACATCTTCTCGATGCCATGACGATGCTCGGGGAGGAGCAGCGGAATCTACTGCTCCTGATCGGCGGGGAGGGCCCACTGCGCCCGCGATTGGAGGAGTTGATTCGCAGCAGGGGACTACAAGACTCAGTGGAGTTGCTCGGATTCGTGCCGGAGGAGCAATTGGCAAAGTACTACCAGGCCTCTGACTTGGTCGTGATGCCGACGCGGCAACTCGAAGGATTCGGCTTGGTGACGGTCGAGGCGCTGGCCTGCGGCACGCCGGTGATGGGGACGCCGGTCGGCGCGATTCCAG
>JANYBU010000045.1 GCA_025360665.1 Nitrospira sp. | reverse complement strand
TCTGGTTTATGACCATGTCTGCGCCTCCCCTCACCTGCTAATTTGACGCCACCTTAGCGCACGAGCATTCGACACCGTTTGTAGACAGGGCTCCTTCCGCTCCTTGAGAGGCTGGTTGCGCCCTCTGGTGCTCCCCAGTCTGTTGATCTGTTGGCGCGTTGACACGTGGCAGAGGGCGGGCTGATAGCTGGATAGACTGCTTGAATCGCAGCCTATCCAGGCAGGTAGTACCGAATAAACTGATGGATATCTGCTCGACGCTACAGTAGACTCGCCCGCAACAAATTGTTGAGGCTGCCTTGCTATATTGCACCGGTAGGCTGCAGCAGACTTCATAGTTAGGCTCCGTGATCGCCAGCGAGATGTTTCGTATCAACCTGGATGCGCTGACCGAGAAGATTCGAGTGTCGGCGACGACTCCGGCAAGAGGCTCGCTGACGTTGAGTCTCAGGGGTAAGTGACCGTTACTCAAAATGTGACAGGGTTGAAATACCTAGACCTGTGATACGGCCATGACTTAATGGAGGTAAACGCAATGACCGTGAACTGTTCACGACTACTCGTGCTGGGAGCCATACTGATAGCCGTCTTAGGGCTTCCCTTCTCCGCGAGCGCAGAGGAGAAGTACTATCTGTCACTCGGC
Source organism: Nitrospira sp. (assembly GCA_025360665.1). Classification (GTDB taxonomy): domain Bacteria; phylum Nitrospirota; class Nitrospiria; order Nitrospirales; family Nitrospiraceae; genus Palsa-1315. The sequence continues at coordinate 2,699 of JANYBU010000045.1, read as the reverse complement.
GACTCAATCGCGGCCGGATACCAGCCGAATGGTGCTGTTGGCCAGGGCTACGCCGATCAGCTCCAGGTCAAGATCCCGAGCTTTAGACTCAAGAAGCTCGGGTGTTATACAGACGAAACAACGGTCGCGATGATTCACGGCGGGGCCTGCTTGTACCCACATCACACCCAGCTAGCCGAGGCCATGGACTTCCTGAAGAACCATAAGAACTCCGTGGCCCTCATCACGATCGAGATCGGAGCGAACGACGTGATGAACTGCTCGATTACCAGGCCGCTCGACATGGGGTGCATCCACCGCGCCTTGACGGCCATTAAGACGAACCTGCCTTCCATTCTCCACGAGCTGCGCGTGGCCGCCCCGGGTGTCCCGATCGTCGGGATGAACTACTACGACCCATATCTCGCGTACTGGCTTCTGGGGGATCGTGCCTTTGCCACGGATACCCTGTCGGCTTTCGACCAGTTTAACGATACGCTCGAACGGGTATACAAAGGCGCCGGGTCGCCGGTGGCGAACGTAGAGGGAGCCTTTTCGACCACCGACTTCGCGACGCAGGTCGTATCGCCAGACTTCGGAACGATTCCGCTTAACGTCGCGCGGATCTGCCAATGGACCTGGATGTGTGTGGCCCTAGGGCCTGACATCCATCCGAACAAAGAGGGGTACCGTGTAATTACTCGGGCGTTCTTGAAGGTGCTTCCCTCTCCGGTGGAGCCAGAACCAGAGAGGTGACCGCATTGTTCCAGTTTAGGCTGGTCTACTTTTTCGGGAGGACGTCACCCTCACGGCCTGTATGCGAAAGCCTCTCACCATTCTAAACGCCATGATGAAGCATCGGACGCGCTGGAGTAGACTGGAACGGGCTGAAGAGAAGTGAGAGTTGAGCACAAAATGAGCACAGCAAGAGATTACCAATGAACTCCGGAATAGTTGCCGCGACTCCTCGGGAATCGAGATCCCTTTAACGGTCGTACATGTGAACGAATAGACTTTGAAAGGGATGTGAAGCATGTCCGAAGAAGGGTTTGAAGTGGATGGCCCGCACGATCACGAACTCCATCATGCGGCCGAGCATGGGCGCACGGATTCGTTCGTCGGCCGCATCGCGTTCACCACAGCGATTCTCGCGACGGTTGGGGCCTTGTTCTCCTACGAGGGGGGCGCAACCCAGGCCAATGCCTCGCTGTACAAAAACAATGCGGCAATCAAGAAGACCGAAGCAGCCAATCAATGGAGTTATTACCAAGCCAAGAGCAATAAGGAAAATCTGGCTGAGGTCGCCCTCCTGCTGGTGCCGCCTGACAAGCAAGATCAATTCAAGGACGCGATCAAACGCTACAGCGATGAAAAAACGGTAATCAAGAAAGAGGCAGAGAAAATCGAGGCAGAGTCGGCGGCTTGGGACGAGCGCTCTGACCATGAGTTACATGTGCATCATCGGTGGGCTCAAGCGACAACCTTCCTGCAAATTTCGATTGCGCTGTCGGCGATTGCATTGCTGACCCGCAAAAAGTGGCTGCAGTGGGGCGTCTACGGCATTGCACTGTTGGGCGTGCTCTGGGGCATCGCTGCATTCGGACTGGTCTGATTCACAGCCAACGCCAGTGACGCCGCAGTGTCCGTCCCAAAACTCGGCTTCCGCGCAGTATGCAGCATAGGGATGCGCTCCCTTGCTATTAGAGTGTACTGACCAGTCGCCCCTCACGTAAGCCCTGCACAAGCTTGTAATAGTGGAAGTGCAACGCACAGGTATAGAGGTATCCACTGATAAAACTTGGCGGGACTCCTGCCGTCAAGGCCCGCCAGAGCCGCTGACCGTACTCGCGGCGCAACCCGTTCTCCTTCACATGCATGAATAACCGGCACGCGAACACGACGGCAACCAGGGCCTGCGTGACCTCATTCTTCACGCGCACCCAGGGATGCCGTTTCCCATACTTTTCACTGCCCAGCTGCCCCTGGCCCAGATACCCGCCAAAATACAGAGCCTCGACCCGCTCGAAATACGCGGGCGCGTCGTATAGCGCATGCATCACGTCAATATAGCCCTCCCGCAGTTGGCTCCGGCTCATGTGCAGCGGAATCACGTTGGTGCCAAACTCCGACGTATCTGCGGGATCGAGACGCCCTTCGTTGGTGAGTCGGGCATGCAAGGGTGTTTTCGGGATGGCATAGAGCATCCCAAGCATCGCATGCGGAATATGCCCGTCTGCGAGAAACTGCCGCTGCGCGTGGAAGATCGTGGCGTCATCGTGATCGAAGCCCACGATCATGCCGCAGGTGACCTCCATGCCCGCGCGCTGAATTCTCTGGATACGCTCCAGCATGCTCCCCGCGCCAGGCCGGACGTTTTGATGTTTCTTCGTCTCTTTGAGGGCGGCTTCATTGGGGGTTTCGATGCCGATGAAGATGGCTTCAATGTTCGCGCCCGTCATGAGACGCATCAATTCCTCGTCTTCGGCGAGATCGAGCGTCGCTTCCGTAAAGAAAGTAAAGGGGTACCCGTGGTACTCTTGATACTGAATGACATCTCGGAGCACGCCTTTGATGGCCTGCTTATTCCCGATGAAATTGTCATCGACGATGAACACCTGGTGCACGTGCAACCTACGCAGACTATCCAGTTCCGCGAGGACTTGCGCGCTCGTCTTGAGGCGTGGGAGCCGCCCAAAGGTGACGATGATGTCGCAAAATTC
>JANYBU010000413.1 GCA_025360665.1 Nitrospira sp. | reverse complement strand
TCCCCACAACGTGAGTGTGGCGTGGCCTGCTTCTTTTGCCGTCACACATTTGCGTATTAAGGCTGGAATGACGTGAGACGTCTCCAGGTCAAAGTTGTCGCGCGGGCCGTAGAGGTTCACCGGGAATAACACGATTGAATTGAACCCATACTGTTCACGATAGGCCTGCGACTGCACCAGCATCATCTTCTTGGCGAGACCATAAGGCGCATTGGTCTCTTCGGGGTATCCGTTCCAGATGTCGTCTTCTTTAAATGGAATGGGGGCAAACTTAGGGTAGGCGCAGATGGTGCCCAGCGCCACGAATTTCTTCAGTCCCTGTTGCCGCCCGACTTCTATGAGCTGGGTGCCCATCATCAGGTTGTCGTAGAAAAACTTTCCTGGATTGGCTTGGTTCGCGCCGATCCCTCCGACCCGTGCAGCGAGATGGATGATCATATCGGGGGTTCGATCGCTATAAAGTTGTTTCACGGCATCCATCTGAACAAGATCGTAGTCTTTGCTGCGAGGCACGAAGATGTCTTGGCAGCCTTTCGCACGCAGCTGTTCCACGACAAACGATCCGAGAAAGCCGGCTCCGCCCGTGACGATGACGCGCTTCTCTTTCCAAAATAACATCGCTACCTCTTTGCCTGACTGCCTTCAAGGCGTTCACGTTCCGCGGCAAGATCCGCATCCACCATCATATTTGCGAGTTCCTCGAACCGGACCTTCGCCTCCCATCCCAAATCCCGTTTGGCCTTGCTCGCGTCGCCGATCAGAAGGTCCACCTCGGTGGGACGATAGTACTTTGTGTCGATCTTCACGTGTTTCTGCCAATCCAGTTGAAGGCGACCAAACGCCAGCTCCAAGAACTCACGCACGGTGTGTGTCTCGCCAGTCGCGATGACATAGTCCTCCGGCTTGGGGGCCTGCAGCATCATCCACATGGCCTGAATGTAGTCTCCGGCGAATCCCCAATCTCGTTTCGCGTCCAAGTTGCCGAGATAAAGGTCCTTCTGCACGCCGAGCTTGATCCGTGCCGCCGCTTTCGTGATCTTGCGCGTCACGAACGTCTCGCCGCGCCGGGGCGATTCATGGTTGAATAAAATGCCGTTACAGGCAAAGAGGTCGTAGGCTTCTCGATAATTGACCGTAATCCAGTAGGCGTAGACCTTGGCTGCTCCATAGGGACTGCGGGGATAGAACGGTGTGGTTTCGCGCTGAGGTACGTCCTGCACTTTACCGAACATTTCGCTCGACGATGCTTGATAAAACTTCGGCTTCAGCCCTGACTCCCGAATGGCTTCCAGGAGGCGGATCGTTCCGAGTCCGGTGATCTCGCCGGTATACTCTGGAATATCGAAACTCACACGCACGTGACTTTGTGCACCCAGGTTGTAGATTTCATCGGGTTGGACCGTTCGGATGATGCGGTTCAGCGAACTCGCGTCGTTGAGATCGCCATACACCAGATGGAGTCGTCGATGCGGAACATGCGGGTCTTCATAAATGGGATCGATCCGTCCCGTATTGAACGAACTCGATCGTCGAATTATCCCGTATACCTCATAGCCCTTCCCGAGAAGAAACTCTGCCAGGTACGATCCATCCTGGCCTGTAATGCCACTGATCAGCGCTTTTTTCACAAGAACACTCCTTGGTTGTGGCTGAATTATGTCTCGATTACGCACGGTTGTCTATGGACTGCCCGGTTTTGATCGTTGCACAGATCTATTGGTTGTTCTTGCACGGGACCGTCGATCCGCACTAGAATGTCTCGCTGAATGGGACAAGTGATCCACAGTCGGTCTCGAAGACTATGAATATGCGTCGGGGCATTATATTCGCTTTTGTCATCTGCGCCACCTTTCTCGTGGCCCACATCATCAACGCCGTGATTGCTGAAGCCTTGTCTGTTCCGGCAGGACTCGTGCGGCCATCATCGGCTTCCGACCGAGAGGCTGAGGTGAGGGCTTCTGTGCCCGCGATGGTGGAACGTATTCGGACGAGTGGACTCTTTCCCCTACCTCCAGATCCCCTCGGTATAAGCACTGCGGGGGCCGGCGCACCGCCTGCCCGTGCTCCGTTAAATCTGGCGTCGAAGCTCACGCTGCTGGGGGTAGTGATCGGCGATCATGAGGGAGTCTCGGCTATCGTTGAAGAACTTTCCAGCAAACGCCAACTATTTTTCCGGTTGCACGACCAAATCCCCGATGTGGGTGAGATCAGCGAAATCCGGCGGGACGGGATAGTCGTTCGTCAGGGCGATCAACAGGAGTTCCTTGGACTCGCCGCCTCACTGATCGAGAAGCCCCCATCTGCCCCAGTCACAGCGGGAGCAGCCGTGGCTCCGGTGCCTGGGAGTCCTGTGCGTACCGTCCTCGATCGGAGAGAGGTTGAGCAAGCGATGGGCGATCTGCCCAAGTTATTGTCCCAGGCGAGAGCCGTGCCTTACGTGATAAACGGAGCGATGAATGGGTTCCGTCTAGACTATATCGCACCCTCCAGTTTTTATGAGAAAATTGGTTTGAAGTACGGGGATGTCCTCCAGCAGGTCAATGGCGTGAACATTCGTGATCCTGGTACGATGCTCACGCTCTTCCAGCAGCTTCGCAACGAGAAGACGGTGAAACTTGATGTCCTGCGTAACAACCAGCGCACCGCGATGACGTTCGACATTCGCTGAGTCCTCTGTATCCTCCTCTGTT
>JANYBU010000221.1 GCA_025360665.1 Nitrospira sp. | reverse complement strand
GCCGCGCTCGGCTATGCCGAGGGGGCGGGGATTCCGTTCGAACTCGGGCTGATTCGGAATCACTATGTCGGCCGCACCTTCATTGAACCGGAGCAATCGATCCGCCACTTCGGCGTAAAGGTCAAGCTCAATGCCGTGCCGGAGGTGCTGGAGGGAAAACGGGTCGTCGTGGTCGATGATTCGCTGGTGCGGGGCACGACGAGCCGTAAAATTGTGAAGATGCTTCGCAATGCCGGGGCCAAAGAAGTGCATGTGCGCATCAGCTCGCCGCCGATCATCTCTCCCTGTTTCTACGGCATCGACACGCCCACGAGGAAGGAACTCATCGCCTCCAGCCACTCCACCGAAGAGATTCGGAAATACATCACGGCCGATAGCCTTGCCTATTTGAGTCTCGATGGCATGCTGAACGCTTCTCCCGGCACACCGGGCCAGTATTGCAACGCCTGCTTTACCGAACGCTATCCCATTCCCCTGACCCGCGCTGAGGAATGGCAGCTCGGCCTCTTCGACCCATCCATCTAGCCTGCTCCCTCCACCCCAGACCGCTCGCCCCCGAAGTTGAAAGCGCCTCATATAGTGTTGCACTATTTTGCTAGACCAGCCGTCCAGTCGTAATGCCTATTTCCGATCGTCCTCCTCTTACCCTAGCCAGGACTATTCATGCATACCTGCTACGGCGTCCGATCCTCTCGCCCGGCGGGGCTTTTCTCGTTCGGCCTCCTCGACGGACTGCCTGTACGCCTACGTCGGCCTTACTTGCGAGAAGCCCCGGCGGGCTTCGGTTTCGAACGCCTCGCCACGGTATTCATGAATAATCACGGCTAGCAGTCTCCCGTTCCATCAGCTCGTCTATTTGTTCGCAGGCCTCAATTAGCCCTGCTACGAAAGTAGGGGGTCGTTCCCAGATTTTAGGGAGCTAGGCAGAGATAGAGGATTGCACTACCGTGTGTGAAGCTCTGCTCTGATTTCTGAGGGACAAGAGGCCCGTTGATGTGGAATGACACCGATACGGAGACACTCATTGAACCCTGGTCCTCGTGGTTGTTGATAGGGCTGAGTTCCGGAGGCAACCGTGAATCGAGAGCCGTTCCTTCGTAGTCTGGCATGGACAGCCCTGGCAGATATGGTGTGATGAAGGAGGGTATGACCATGTGGTGTGGATGTGGGCCGGCACAGGGTGCGACAACCAGAGCGGGACAGCCATTCAGCACTGGGGAGTTTGAACCAGGCGTCGGGAGTCTGGCCACAGCCGAGTGGCCGAAGCCGGGATCTCCGGCGACCACGACTCAATTGGCTAGTGCGACGGGAGATGTGGTGATGAACCAGGGAGCGAATCAGGGGATGCGAGAGGAGCCGGTGGACTGGAGCAAGCTCATGTGCCTCGTGCCAAGGCGGAAACCCGATGTCCATGGCATGCCGTTGGACGGAGAGACCGTGCTACTCGATCTGAGCACCGGTCGTTCCTACAGACTCAACTCTGTGGGGACTGCCGTGTGGGAGCAGTGCGACGGCTCTGCCACGTTGTTCGATATTCAGGTTGTACTCCGTTCACGCTGCGAACTCTCGCCAGAACGCGCTCATGACGAGGTGGTCTCCGTGGTTTTGCAGTTGGTACATGACGGGCTCCTGTTGCAGACAGGACATGGTACGGATCGAGCGGCAGCATGACGGGACTTCGAATACTCCTATGGCGGTTACACGACATGAGGAGGTCGTGTCTTTCAACCGGTATACGCGTGGGCTTTGGCGATACACGATGAGGAAGGTACCACGATGACCACTGCGGCGACGCTGCAGGAATATCTGTTCTCGTTCCACGGCATGGCGCTCCGGTATGTGACGTCCTGCCCTGTGCTGATGGGCACTGTCACCACGTTCCTCCAGCAATGCCGATGTGACAGTGTGGGACGGGACTCGCTCACGATCCAGTTCGAAGAGGTGGAGAATCGCGAGGACGTGCCGTTGCGACTCTCGCCCTTGGCACGCCAGCTCTTCTCCGGGACCAAGCCCTCGCTCGGTGAGTCGTTGCGGGCGCTCTGGCACTGTACGGTCGTGCAAGACGAGGGTCGCCTTGTGGTGGATTTCCATGAACAGGGAGCCCTGGTGATCGATGGCGACCGAGGGACTGCACGAGGATATTTCATTCATCCTGAGGCCATGCATTCCGACCTGCGTGAGAGTTTCCTTCATTATGCCTTGGCGGAGCTGTTGAAGAGACGGCACACCTACACCTTGCATGCCACAGCGTTGGAGTATCAGGGTTGCGGGGTGCTCATTGCCGGTAACAGTGGGCGCGGTAGAACGACAGCCTTACTCTCGCTGCTTCGTTCCGGTTACCGCTATCTCTCTGACGATCATCCGCTGTTGCGTGACCATGGCACGCATGTGGAGTTGCTCGCCTTTCCGATGACGATCGAAGTGACGGAACGCACGATCGGGTTCTACCCTGAACTGCGACAGGCCGTGCCAGGATTGGTGCGCCAGGGAGTCTGCAAGAAGTACTTTCATGCGGCGGATCTTTATCCGGGGCGGTTTCAAGTTCCAAGTGCAACGGGTGAAGGATGGCGCAGGTGCGCGTAGACTTCCAGGGGCGTGGCAAAGTCGAGACATTTCCTCGGGCGCGTGTTCAACCGATGGGCGATGGCGTTCAACTCGCGCTGC
>JANYBU010000219.1 GCA_025360665.1 Nitrospira sp. | reverse complement strand
GCAGCGCGAGTTGAACGCCATCGCCCATCGGTTGAACACGCGCCCGAGGAAATGTCTCGACTTTGCCACGCCCCTGGAAGTCTACGCGCACCTGCGCCATCCTTCACCCGTTGCACTTGGAACTTGAAACCGCCCCGGATATAGTGGGGGAGGTAGAATGACCCAGGCCAGCACGTCGGTCGATGACTCTCACGTCACGAACGAGATTCGCGCACAGGTACACGCGCAACTGCGCCCGCTCTTCGATCCGCAAGCCAACTCGATCCCGGCCCTGCGGGCGACCTGTCAGAAAATTCTCAATATAAGCGGGGACACATCGAGCCCCGATGCCCTCGCACAGGTCGTAAGCCGCGACCCGGGGTTGACGTGCAAAGTGCTGCAGATCGCCAACGGGATCGCCTACAGTCCGCAACATACCATTACGTCCGTGACTCACGCCGTGTCCTAGCTCGGTCTGGATACCGTCCGCACGCTCGTCGCCACCGTCCAATTGATGGAGCAGCTGGAGAATCAGCCGGATCGTCGGCCACTCTTGGGCCGCTTAATCGCCAAAGCGCTCTTTGCGGCAGCCCATGCTTCCGAACTCGGCGTGGCGATGAACTACCCTCAACCGGGGCAGCTGTTCAGCGCCGCCCTACTGTACTCGTTCGCCGACATGGTGATCGCGTACCAAACGCCCGATTTGTTTCAAGCCCTCACCGTTGCGCAGACGCCGGACGACGAGGTCGAAATTCTCGGTGTTTCGAGGGCTTGTTTTGCAACAGCCCTGGCACAGACCTGGGTCCTGCCTGCCGGCCTGGTGGATCTCATCGGTACCCCGATGCCCACAGCGAAAACCAAGTGGCAGACCGATCAGCAGTTGTTTATGGGACTTGTGGCAGGCTCAAACCATCTCATCGAGGCCATGGCTGATTCGCCGAATTCCGCCGCCGCCGATCCCATTCGTCGCCTCCTCCAACGGGGTACCGCCCTGCCTGAACAGACCTTACAGGACGCCTTGACCCGCGCCTTCGACAAGGGCCGCCAACTTTCCCGTTCCGTCGGGATCACAGAAACCGTCATCACCCAGGCGTCGGCCCCAGCACCCGTATCCCTGACTGTATCGCCTAAGGTCCACCTCGTATTGCCCAATGGCCAACCAGACGTTCAAGCAGCTCCGCCGATCCAGACCCGCCCATTGGAAACCCTACAACAGTTCCAAACCTCCTTGCTGGCGGCAAAGGATCTCAACAATCTTCTGTCGGTCTTGGTCAATACGCTGCATGACGGCGGCGGCTTCTCGCGGGTGGCCCTGGCACTGTTGAATCCCGGCGATACCGACCAACTGCTCGGCCGAGTGGTGGTGGGTGTCGACGCGCCAGGTCGCTATCTGGCCAGCTTCACGGGATCGCTCAGCGCGGAACACCCGTTGTTCTTGCATGTGCTGAAAGGGCATGACCCCTTCATGGTATCGGAGGTCTCCATCGACGGGCCTCGATCCCTCAGCTCGACGTTTATTACGACCTGGCGCACCTCATCAGCCATCCTCGCCCCCATCCGCATCGGTGTCCGTCCGATCGGACTCCTCTACAGCGACCGTGGACCTCATCCCAACCAGGTGTCGTCCCAAGACCTGCAAGCACTCCAGCTGTTCTTTGGCCAAGCGATTCTCAGCCTCAACCGGCTGGCTGGCGTGCTCTGACCGATATGTCCGGTGAAGGTCGGCTAGCTGGTCGCTGCCGCGGTGAGATAGCGGAGCAAGATGGCCTGTTCGATCCGCGAACGCCCGCGGTCCGGTGCCGGGAACCGCAGCACCAAATTGATATGCCCTGTTTCTGATAGTTGAAGGGTAACGCGCGGCTTCGGCGACGGAGCGTCAAGTAGATTGGTCTGCTCCAGCAACTTCATGTGCCAGCCTGCTTCTTCCATAAACGAGGAACATTCTGCCTTCGCTGCGTTGAGCAGGTGCGCTCGGCATCCCGCCAAGAGCGAAGGAGTGTTAGGCATGAGTATTGACTTATTTTAGAAAGCGGCTCTCTGGGGAAAACCGCTGAGGTCATGGCTTAACGTGACACCATGCGGCAATGGGCCATGGCGTGAACGTGATGAAGTGGCAGCTGGAACTGCTCTCCCATGGATCGAGATGTTCCACTCACATAGCCCCCATTATTCATGAGCGCTTCTGCTGCAATCGCGAAGACGGAAATCAGAATCCAATGCGGTATTCTCTCTTCGCGCCACGATCATGCAAAGGGCGCTCGACCTCGCAAGCGCGGTGGCGACGCACCTGGAGGCAGTTGGCACGGCGTCCAGGCAGGCGGGCTCGCCGTTCGGTCGGTCAACAGACTGTTTCAAGTATGCCGATCTCCCTCGTAGCTCCGCGCGCCTATCTCGCGTGGCGACTGCGCGATTTCGCGACGAACCGTCATGAATAATGCGGGTTAGCTAGTCCTCACACCTGCCTGAGCCGGTCCGTCTTGAACCCTCCCCACGTTGCCTCAGAAGGCCCTCGTCTGGGCTAATGGCACGTCACGGGAAATCGATTGCGAAGCAATCGGAGGGTAGGGCGGGTGAAAAATATCTGCCGGTGGGTGGGCGGGTGAGAAAGTTGCGCGCAGTGGAAGAGCAATCAGCCCCCCTCCCTGAAGAGGTGAAGAACGAGCCTGGAAGGGCTAATTAGGGCGATTATCCCGAACCTGACAGGACTGGATCGAGCATTGGTTTAGTCTTGATATTCATACGCTGGATCATCGGAGGGCGTGAAGCGTTTGGTAGTGAAATCATACAGCCTCAAAAAGGCAGTTCTACGCTTCCTCTTGAGCAGATCTTCATAGTCAACGTAGCCGATCACAATCAGATTGGGGGCGTGTGCGGGAAATCCCGAGAGCAAAAAAATGATCATTGAGTTTTTCAGGAGTGGTCAAGATGTCCATTGAAATGTTCTGAGCGGTCTCAGTAAGTCAAGACGGAGCTCGCATTACTCATGACGGTTCGCCGCGAAATCGCCCTGGAGTATATTCGAACCAGCGACGACCCATGTACCGACCGATCTGGCCGCTTTTCATATTCCGCGATCCGCTCACTAAGTCCGTTGCTTGCTGTAAGCAGCTACAGCCTGCTCGTACTGTTGAAGTCCCCCACTGAGGGCCACAACGTGATATTGCGCTGAAGCGGATGCGGGTGCATAATCACGGTGTCGTCGTCAGCGTTGACGAGGCGGTTGGGTTCCTTCAACCGCGGGTACATCTCGCCCAGTGACTGTCCCTTGGGGACGACGGAGGAGACCCCACGATGCATGTAGCCGTCCTTTTCTTACTCCTCGCCATCTTCCTCCAGCCTGGTTGCAGTGGAAGTCCCACGGCTCCGCTGGACATGACCGCAGTTGACCCAGGTCAAGATCATGGAGAGATTGCAGCCTACTACCGCCATGAGGCAGTGGCATCGCGCCAACAGGCCGAGGAATTAACCCATCGTGCGGTGGTCTATGAACGGCTATTCGGGCCAGAGTCGGAATGGGTCACGGGCACACGGCTGTTAGCACAGTTTTACGAAGAGGCAGCACGCGAAGAGGAGCAGCTCGCTAAGCGTCACCTGAAGTTGCTGGGTGGCGCCCAGGCTCCCAGTCCGCCCATGTGCGATCGTTGTCGATAACAATACCATCACGAGGTCACTAACCCGCCACGCTTGGCGTGGCCGTACCGGGAGGGATCTATGACACGCCCAACCATGACGAGTCTTCTGCTCGTCGGACTGCTGCTGACAACGGCCTGCGGAACCACTATCCAACCAGGCCAACGGGGGTTGTCCTGGCATCCGTTCTCCCAAGGGCTTTCAACCGAAACGCTGAAGGATGGGTTTTACTGGCAGGCGCCCTGGAATAGCATCTACCACTACGATATTCGGTGGCAGAGCTTCACCGAAGACATCGATGCCTTGAGTGCGGATGATCTGCAGGTGCTCATAAAGGCAGCCATCATCCTCCGACCCATTCCTGATGAGCTGTATTTTCTGGCCCAGGAAATGGGCCCGGACTTCTACCCGCGGATTGTCAAACCCCAGTTTATGGCCACGGTGCGTAGTGTGGTCTCCGGCTATAATATGGTGACGGTGCCGGAAAAGAGTGCTGAGATTGCGAGCAAAATTCAGGCGGTGGTGGTTGAAAAGCTCAAAGGACGTCACTTGGAAATCCATAGTATCGCGTTGGCCGATGTCGATTTTCCGCCGATTGTCTTGCGCGCGATTGAGCAGAAACAGGCGAAGGAACAGGAGAAAGAACAAAAAGAGTTCGAACTGACCATCGCGTCCAAGGATGCCGAGATTGCCCGCACACGGGCGAAAGGCGAGGGCGATTCGATTCGGATTCGGGCCGAAGGTGAGGCAGAAGGGAACCGTATCCGGGCCATCGGACAAGCCAAGGCGCAGGAGACGATCTCACAGACACTTACATCAGCCTATCTTCGGTACAAATTGTATGACAGCCCCAATTCCAAACTGATTCTCTTGCCGGACCAACTGAAGGCCCCGATCCTCATCAATCCTGGAGAGCCACCCAGTGAAGGACGGCGAGACCAGACTCCCTAACCCGAATTATTCGTGACCGTTCGTCGCAAAATCGGGCCGTCGCCGAGAGAGACAGGCGTGCGGAGCTGCGAGGCGGGGCACCGCCCCGCCTGGGAGTTCCGAAGGGGGCTGGCCCCTTGTAAGGGTGGGTGAGGCAGGCTTCTGGGCCGAGCTCACGAGAGAGGCATAGTGGACTAGGCTTTCCGTATTCACATGCAATCCAACTCAAGGAGGCGGTCATGTCACAGATGACTGCGGTGCAAGTGAGCGGTCCCGGCGGCGCGTTCGAGACCGTGAATCGTCAGGTGCCGGAACCGGGGCCTCATACCGTCCGCATCAAGATAGAGGCTTGCGGCGTCTGTCATAGTGACGTTTTTGTGAAGGAAGGGCATTGGCCTGGCCTGCATTACCCACGAGTGACGGGCCATGAGGTCGCCGGCGTGATCGATGCCGTTGGATCGGATGTGACGATGTGGAAGAAGGGTCAACGGGTCGGCGTGGGGTGGCACGGCGGACATTGCGGACAATGTGTCTCCTGTCGCCGTGGTGATTTCATGGGCTGTCAGAGCTTCCAGGTCACGGGGTTCCAGGAAGATGGCGGGTATGCCCAATACATGATTGCTCGAAGCGAAGCCGTGGCTGCAATTCCAGACGCGCTCTCGGCGGTGGAGGCCGCGCCCATCCTGTGCGCTGGCGTCACGACCTTCAACAGCTTGCGCCATAGCGAAGCCAAAGCAGGCGACCTCGTGGCGGTGCAGGGACTGGGCGGACTTGGCCATCTGGGCATCCAGTTCGCCAACAAGATGGGCTATCACACCGTGGCGATAGGGCGGGGCCAAGACAAGGAAGCGTTAGCGCTGAAGTTAGGCGCTGCCCGCTATCTCGACACAGACACTACGAACGCGGCAAGCGAATTGACCAAGATGGGCGGCGCCTCGGTCATTCTGGCTACCGCGCCGAACAGTAAATCGATGTCGGAGCTGATCGATGGACTCGGTGTCGGTGGCAAGCTGCTGGTAGTGGGGGCATCAGCCGACCCCATTACTGTCACGCCCATTCAACTCATCGGCGCGCGCCGGTCGATTCAAGGCTGGCCATCCGGAACCGCCCGGGATTCAGAAGACACGCTGAACTTCTGTGCGCTGACCGGCATTCGTCCCATGGTCGAGACCTTCCCGCTCGAACAAGCCGCTGCCGCCTACGATCGTATGATGAGCGGCAAAGCGCGTTTCCGAGTAGTGCTCACGATGGGCGGATGAGCGGTCACTAGCAGGATGCTGAAAAAGTCTTCCAACGTTGTTCTCGCCTCGTCAAAATCCTCAACGTACCCGAGAGGGTACGCCTCCGGTTTTGATTCGTCTGCGGCCTAGTTGGAAGTCTTTTTGAGCATCCTGCGCAAATGTTCTTCTGTTATGCCACACGTTCGGACCATCGAAATTCTCGCGTGCAACATCGTTTTCCGCATCCTGCTAGGTTTTCTGCACGGCATATCGTTTTGTCGATCTGAAAACTTTCCCAAGGCGGTTGACGTGAGTGATTAGCTATAATGCCGCTGTCCGCAGGGATTTCTCCGTCTAGCAGGCTGCGGAAAAACTCTTGCTTTCTCCTATCCTCTGGGGGTAAATAGGTATAATTAGCTAGTACGTACTCCATGAGGTGCACGATGCGTGGTCACGATACCCAGCAAGCCGGGATGTTCAGTTATCTCTCGCCGGAGGAGCGGGTCCCGGTGACCCACCCCCTGCGGCCCATCCGGCAGTATGTGGACACGGCCCTGACCGCGTTGTCGCCCCAACTGACGAAGCTGTATGCCCACACGGGCCGGCCCTCGATTGCTCCGGAGAAGCTGCTGCGCGCCCTGTTGCTGCAGGTGCTCTACAGTCTCCGGAGTGAGCGACTCTTGATGGAAGCACTGCAGTACCACCTGCTGTTCCGGTGGTTTGTCGGGCTCGATCTGGATTCGTCGGTGTGGGATGTCACCGTCTTCACCAAGAACCGGGACCGCTTGTTGGAGGGCGAAGTGGCCACCGCGTTCTTCGAGCAAGTGCTGGCGCAAGCCAAGGCCCACCATATCTTATCCGACGAGCATTTCACGGTCGATGGCACGCTGATCGAAGCCTGGGCGGGCCAGAAGAGCTTCAGGCTGAAGACCGACGCCGCGCCCATGCCGCCGCCGGATGATCCGGGCAATCCCAGTGTGGACTTCCGGGGTGAGCGGCGAACGAATGCTACGCATGCCTCGACGACTGATCCAGAGGCTCGGCTGTACAAGAAGGCGGCGGGCCAGGAGGCCAAGCTGTGCTTCTTGGGGCATGTGGTGATGGAGAATCGGCATGGACTGGTCGTGAACACGCGCCTCACCCCGGCGACCGGCACGGCGGAACGGGAGGCGGCGGTCGCCTTGCTGGGCGCCCGGCCCATCACACGTCGGATCACGCTGGGTGGCGATAAGAACTATGACACACACCAGTTCGTCCAGGATCTGCGGGCGCTGCACGTCACGCCCCATGTGGCCCAGCACACGACAAACCGTGCCAGTGCCATTGATGGACGGACTACCCGCCATCCCGGCTACACCGTGAGTCAACAGAAGCGCAAACGGGTCGAAGAGATCTTCGGGTGGTTGAAGACGGTCGGGTTGTTGCGCAAAGTCAAACTCCGAGGCGTGCAGCGGGTTGGCTGGCTGTTCACCTTCGCCGCAGCCGTGTACAACCTGGTGCGGATGCGCAATCTCGTGGAGGCCGCGACATGAGCCGACACGGTTACGCCTCGCGCACCGTGGCCCACAGCTGGCTTCCACGGTGGGAGGCCACCCCGTCACGGATGGGTGTTGAAGGCTCGTGTGAGTGGGTTTGGGGCGCATCGGTCTCATTCAACCCTGGTTTTTCCGCAGCCTGCTAGAGGAAACCGATGCCCGCCAAGCACGTCAAAGCGAGACACTGGATCGCGAAAGGCATCTTTGACGCGCTCACTTCCTTCCACGATTTCGAGCAACGCATCAATGGCATTGCGGAAGAAAAAGACCGTGGCGATGTCTTTGAGATTTTCGTCGAATGTTTTCTCGCCACCCAACCCATTATGCAGTGCGTCACCCACTGGGTCGTCGGCGATATTCCCCTCACGCTACGGCAACAATACAATCTTCCGAGCGATGCGAAGGGGATCGATGGCGTGTGTGAAAGTCGCCTCGGGACGCATGTCGCCTATCAAGTCAAATACCGTCAGAAGGGTTATCTCACATATACCGAAGTTGCGCCGTTCCTCGGCATCACAGAACGCTTCACCGAGCGCGTCATTTTCACGACTGCCAGCGAACTGGCTGACGATGCGCTTAATCGTGGCGGGATGCGGCTGGTTCGCGGCGATGATTTTCGTGCGCTCGAACCAGATGATCTCGCGCGAATCGAAGCGTGGCTGAAAGCCAAGCCGCTGTCGTGGTCTCGTGCCACACCCAAGCCCTATCAAACCGTCGCACTGGCAGACATCAAGACGGCGCTGAACACACGTGATCGCGCCACCGTCGTCATGGCGTGTGGGTCAGGGAAAACGCTGGTGTCGTTATGGGCATCGCAAGAGGCACAACCGAAAACTGTCCTCGTCTTGCTGCCGTCCCTGACGCTGCTCGAACAGACGTTGCGCGAGTGGAGCAAGCATCACACCTTTAGCCCTGGGTTTCGCTATCTCTGTGTCTGTTCGGACCGAACCGTAGACTTAGAGAATGATGAATTAGAAGTCCGTCGCTCTGATGTCGAGTTTCGCATTGATACCGACCCCGAAGAAGTCACCCGTTTCCTCGCGCATCCCACGGAAGAGGTGAAAGTCATTTTCTCCACCTATCAGTCATCGCCCGTCGTGGGTGCAGGGGCAACAGGTCACACCTTTGATATGGGCATCTTTGATGAAGCCCACAAAACCACAGGACGAGAGGGAGGCGCGTTTAGCTACGCGCTGTCCGATGAGCGACTACGCATCAGGAAGCGGCTGTTCTTCACCGCGACGCCCCGTCATTACGACATTCGCCATCGCGATAAAGAAGGTGAGTTTCGTGTGCAGTCGATGGACGATCCACAGGTCTATGGTATTCGCGCCCATACGCTTTCGTTTGCGAGTGCCGCGAAGCGGGACATTATCTGCCCGTATAAAGTCGTCATCTCGCTCATCGACAAACACATGGTCAGCGACTTTGCACGGAAACACGGTATCACGCTGATCGAAACTGATCTCGTGCAGGCGCGCTGGGTGGCACATCTCCTTGCCTTTCGGCAGGCGGTAGAGCAGACAGGCGCGACCAAAGCCCTGACCTTTCATAGCCGCGTCAAAGCAGCACAAGAGTTTGCCAGTGACACCACGCATGGCATCGGACGCTATCTCAACGGCTACGACGTGCGCCATGTGCATGGCAAACAACGAAGCTCCGAACGAAAAGCCCACATCGATACCTTTCGCCAGGCTGAGAAAGGGGTGCTCACCAACGCGCGCTGTCTGACCGAAGGTGTGGATGTGCCTGCGGTCGATATGGTGGCGTTTCTCGATCCCAAACAGAGCCGCATCGATATCGCGCAAGCCACGGGACGAGCGATGCGAAAGCCGCAAGGAGACAGCACCAAGACTGTGGGCTATGTCGTGGTGCCGTTGTTCGCCGCTGACTGCAAGCAAAAGAGTCTGGATGAGGCAATCGAGTCCGAATCGTTTGACCAAGTCGCCGATGTCCTCAATGCCTTGCAAGAGCAAGATGAGGACTTGATCGACATTATTCGTGAACTGCGAGAACGGGAAGGCGAGGGGAAGCCGTTTGATCTCAGGCGACTGCGCGAGAAGGTGGAAATCATTGGTCCTGCGGTTGACCTGGAGCGCCTGAATACCAGCATCAGTAGCGCCATTGCTGATCGCATTGGAATTGGTTGGGATGAGTGGTATGGGCGCCTCACAGCCTATAAACAGCGTGAAGGGGACTGTCTCGTACCTACCAGCCATCGCGAGCAAGGCTTTCGGTTAGGATCGTGGGTCGACAAGCAACGCCAAAATAAAGACACCATGCCGCCCGAGCGCTGTCAGCGGCTCGACGCGCTGGGTTTTGTGTGGAATACATTTGCGGCTTCGTGGGAAGAGGGCTTTCGCTCCCTTGAAATCTTTCGCCAGCGAGAAGGGCATTGTCGCGTGCCTCAACGCCATTGCGAGCAAGGCTTTCGGTTAGGACAGTGGATCGGCGTGCAACGCGCAGCCCAAGGCAAATTGTCACCAGACCGTCGCCAACGGCTCGACGCCCTCGGCTTCGTCTGGGATTCACATGCGGATTGGTGGGAAGAGGGCGTTCGCTGCCTTGAATGCTATCGAAAGGATCACGGGGACTGTCTTATGCCCCATAGCTACCGCGATCCAATCTCCGGATTTCGGTTAGGATCGTGGGTCACCAATCAACGCACGGCTCAAGACACCATGCCGCCCGAACGCCGTCAGCGGCTCGACGCGCTGGGTTTTGTGTGGGATGCTCGTACCGCGCAGTGGGAAGAGGGCTTTCGCTATCTACAACTGTTTCACCAGCGTGAAGGGAACTGTCGCGTGCCTCAACTCCATCGCGAGCAAGGTTTTCGGTTAGGGACGTGGGTTGGCGTGCAACGCGACAACAAAGATCGGATGTCACCCGAGCGCCGTCAGCGGCTCGACGCGCTAGGGTTTGTCTGGGATGTCCTGACCGCGCAGTGGGAAGAGGGCTTTCACTCCCTCGAAATCTTTCGCCAGCGGGAGGGGCATTGTCGCGTACCTGCAAGCCATCGCGAGGAAGGTTTTCGGTTAGGGCAGTGGATCGGCGGTCAACGCCAAACTCAAGACACCGTGCTGCCCGAACGTCGCCAGCGGCTCGACGCACTTGGGTTTGTGTGGGATGTCCTGACCGCGCAGTGGGAAGAGGGCTTCCGCTTTCTCGAAGTCTTTCGCCAGCAGAAAGGGCATTGTCGTGTGCCTACAAGCCATCGCGAGCAAGGCTATCGGTTAGGATCGTGGGTCGACAAGCAACGCCAAAATTAAAGACACCATGCTGCCCGAGCGCCGTCAGCGGCTCGACGCGCTGGGTTTTGTGTGGGATGCTCGTACCGCGCAGTGGGAAGAGGGCTTTCGCTATCTACAACTGTTTCACCAGCGTGAAGGGAACTGTCGCGTGCCTCAACTCCATCGCGAGCAAGGCTTTCGGTTAGGACAGTGGGTTGGCGTGCAACGCATAGCCCAAGACAAATTGTCGCCAGACCGCCGTCAGCGGCTCGACGTGCTCGGGTTTGTGTGGGATGCCCGCACCGCTCAGTGGGAAGAAGGCTTTCGCTACCTTGAAATCTTTCGTCAGCGGGATGGGCACTGTCGAGTGCCTAAGAGCCATCGCGAGCAAGGCTATCGGTTAGGGCAGTGGGCCAGCGTGCAACGTATGGCACAAGACACTATGTCGCCTCAACGCCGTCAGCGGCTCGACGCCCTCGGCTTCGTCTGGAAGGTGAGATGAGTGGCGCTGAGGGTCTGGGTTGCAGCCTGTTGGGTAGTCTCAGAGCATGTGAAATGGAGTCGTTGCTTGACTTGACACCAGAGAAGCGTGTCTCACGCAGGTGGACGAGAATCTACAACGTGATTTGATCGTGGGCTGTGACTGAGGTTCATATCAGTCAGTACGTGTTCTGAAGTCCGCGTGCTCAGGTGAGGATGTTCAAACAGGCCAGACTTTTCACCCACCCAACCCTGGCGGATATTTCACCCTCCCCCTGAGTCTGCCAAGACAGCCTCTTCACCCCGGGACGCGTCTTCTCCCAGGCAAGGCCGCAGGCGCTGACAGAACCGGAGGCGTAGCCTCTGGGCTACGTTGAGGATTCTGTTGAGCCGAGAACGAAGTTGGGGGTCTGTTTCAGCATTCTCACTCGAGGTGGTACTTCGCCATGCGATACCGCAGCGTATTGCGGGTGATCTTGAGGAGCCGGCTGGCTTCGGAAATGTTGCCGCCTGCGCGGTGCAGCGCTTCTTTCAACATTTTCTTTTCCATCTCCTGAACCGAGAGGCCGAAGGCTAGGAGCGATGTCTTCTCGATCTCTTCGTTCGATCCCGCCGATGGGGTGTCTCGCAAAGAGACAGGGAGGTGGTCCGGCTGGATCATCTCATCTTTGCAGGTAATGGTGAGCCCTTCGACCACGTTGTGCAGCTCCCGTACGTTGCCGGGCCAGTCGTGGCCTTGCAAGATGGCTAGCGCGGGTTGGGTGATGCCCTTGATGCGACAGCCATGATCCCGGCGGGCGACCTCCAGGAACGATGTCAGAATTGGCTCGATATCTTCGGGTCGTTCGCGGAGCGGCGGGATGCGCAGTTGGTAGACGTTCAGCCGATAGTAGAGGTCGAGGCGGAATCGCCCGGCTTTGATCTGGGCCGGCAAATCTTCGTTCGTGGCCGCGATCACGCGAATGTCGACGTGAATGCTGCGCGTGTCGCCCAACGGATCGACCTGGTGATTCTCCAGGACGCGTAAGAGCTTCGCCTGCGCGGAAGGACTCATCTCACCGATTTCGTCGAGAAAGAGTGTGCCGCCCTCCGCGAGTTGGAATCGTCCGAGTTTGGCCTGCTTGGCATCGGTAAAGGCGCCGCGCTGATGTCCGAACAATTCCGATTCGAGGAGGTGCTCGGGAATGCCGGCACAATTGAGTGCCACGAAGGGGCCTTTGGATCGAGGGCTGGCGGCATGAATCCCATGGGCAAAGAGTTCTTTGCCGGTGCCGCTTTCGCCGGTGATGAGGACGGTCGTCGCATCGGTTTGGGCGACTTCGGCTGCCAGATGTTTCAGTAGTTTCATCTGGGGCGACCGGCTGACGATCTGGTCGAATGCGAAAAGATGCTCCGCCCGCCCTTGGGGCTCTGGCGCGTCGAAGACGTGGGCCTTGTTGATGGCAGTCTGGAGATCCTTCGTTGTGACCGGTTGTGCGAGATAGTCGGTGGCGCCACGGTGCAATGCTTCGACCGCGGCTTTTGCTGATCCGTCTGTTCCGAGGATGATCACGGGGAGGTTCTGAGCGATGCGTCTAGCCTGAGACAGGATCACTTGGCTCGCAATGCGTCCCTGGCTCTCGTCACAGAGGACGAGTGCGAGGTCTGCTTGGTCTTTCAGGATGCGCAGACCCTCTTCGGTCGTGGTCGCGGGAATGATGGTGGCGCGGCGGTGGTCGAGGGCTTGTTCGAGCAACGGTCCGGTGTGCGGATCGGTCGAGATGAGCAGCAAGACTGGAGGATGCATATTCAGGCCTCCTCGCGAACCATCAAGTACTGGAAACAGCCTACTCCTCTTTCCCCCAAGAAAACAGGGGGTGCTTATGAGGCCCGGCCCCCTGTCTGTCGCCGGTGGTTCTCCTGTGCAATCCTCACGTTGCGAAGGAGGCCGCTCCGTTTGGCTCGCTTGAGAGGACTCTCCTTGAACGTGGCAGCAAAACTCTCTTCACTGATTTGAGCCAGAGCCTGGAGGTTGGGAGCGAGGGTCAAGGGGGTGGGGGTAACGGCTGGTTCACTCGTCGCGTCTGCCCGTAGGTTGAAGGGACAGACGTCCAGGCAATCGTCGCAGCCGAAGATGCGATTGCCCATCTGAGAGGCGAGCTCGTCGGAGATGGCCTCGCGGCCGCCACGCAGTTCGATGGTCAGGTAGGAGATACAGAGTTGGGCATCGACGACATAGGGTTCGACGATGGCGCCGGTCGGGCAAGCCTGAATACAGAGGGTACAGCTTCCGCACAGATCTGTGGCCGGTTCATCCTCTTTCAGATCTAGGGTCGTCAAAATCTCCCCGAGCAGGAGCCAGGAACCGCATTCGGCCGAGACGAGATTGGAATGTTTCCCAATCCAGCCTAGGCCGGCCTGTTGCGCCCAGGCCTTTTCCATGATCGGGCCGGTATCGACGTAGGACTTGGTGGTCACGCCTGGCGCCAGGGCTGCGATCTTCGCTTCGAGTTGCGCGAGTCGCTGGCTCATCACCTTGTGGTAATCCTTCCCCCAGGCGTAACGGGCTATGCGTCCCATTCCAGGCTGCTCGTTCGCACGATTGTCCGTGTAGTAGTTCATCCCGACCGACAGCATCGATCGGCAGCCTGGCAAGACCAGTTGCGGATCGCTTCGACGAGATGGATCGCGAGTCATCCAGGCCATCGTGCCGTGGTAGCCCCGCTGGAGCCAGTCGGTGAGACGGTCATATAAGCGATGGGGTAAGGGGGTAGCGGGGTCGGGGGGTAGCGGGGTACCGGGATAAGGGGATAAGGGGGTAGGGGGGCCAGCTGATGGCTGACTGGTATCGGCGACTCGGCTGATGCCGACGGCGTCGAAACCCAAGGCGAGAGCTTCGCGTTTGATCGCTTCAGCGAGAGACATGGCTATTGTGATTGTTGGGAACAGTCAAAGCGGACACTAAACTGGGCCGAACAATGGTCGGATTTGCAGCGGGTGCAGGAGCCGGTGATCTTGGTTTTCCAGTCTGTGGCGTTGTCGTCGAATCTGCAGAATGTTTTTCCGCCCCTGGAGATGGTCGTCCAGGGTTTGTCGGTTCCGGGGATATCGGCCACGAGGCAGCCTGTGGGGAAGGGGACGTGACAGCTCTGCGAGGCCTCTCCCTTCGCCATACCGAAGCTACAAGACTGTTCTGTCGTGGCGTGTGAATCGTCCATGGGCTGTGCGTGAGCCGCTTCTGAAAGGCCCCACAGGCCGATGAGCATGAGTAACAGGAAGGGCCAGCGGTTCATTATGCCGCATCGTAGCACAAACCACGGGGCGTGAAGCGCGAGACGTGCGAGAAAGGCGCGACGTGAACAGATTGGGCTTCCATCTCGTTTGGCCCGTCTCGCTCGTCCCGCCTGTCTCGCGCGCGACGATAGTTTTTCAGCATCCTGTTAGTACTCGCCTGGTTCTCGATGGGTCTATATAATCACGCTATGTTGTGGCGTGCGATGATCGTCATGGGATGTCTATTACTCGGCTGGTCCGGGTGGAGCCTTGCGGACGAGCCGGTCGTGCTGGATGTTCGTACGGAACCCACCGGCGGCGTGCGGGCGACGGCCATGATTCTCTTTCCGGTGGAACCGGCAATCATTCAGCGATTATTGACAGACTATGCCCATTGGCCTGAACTCTTCGACGTACGGATGCGGATGGCGGAGGTACGGGAGCAAGACGGCAAGGCGTTCACGGATATTCGGATCGATCATGCCCTGCTCGCGGGAGAGCGGCGCCTCTTGAGTGAGTCGAGGACCCTGCCGACCGGCGGGTTGCTGACGGAATTGAAGGGGGGCGACTTCAAGCAGTACCGTCGGCTCTGGAAACTCACCCCCGTCGATGGTGGGGCTCATACGAAAGCCGAGTTTGAACTGCTCGTCGAGATCGACACGATTGTGCCGGATTGGATGGTCGTCGTGGCGATGCGGCGAGATCTGGAATCGCATTTTCGAATCATGAGCGAAAAGGCGCTCGCGCAGCAGGAGCTGCCGTTGGGGCGTTCACAGTGATGGCTAGCGAATCTCTGGTTAGCAGGCTGCTCCAAAAGGCCGTTCAGCAAGGCCGCAGGCGGAGCAAGAACCGGAGGTGTACCCTCGGGGTACGTTGAGGATTCTTGCGAGCTGAGAACGCCGCTGACGGTCTTTTGGGGCAGCCTGCTACTGAGGAAAGGTGAACTCGGCCAGCTCAGCCTTCTCGAGCCCCTGCTTCACCAGCGCGCTCACATCGAACATTCGTTCGACCTTTTGAATGTCATCGAGTCTGGTTTTCGTGCTGGGGTGTGGCGGGGTGAAGAGTGAGCAGCAGTCTTGATCCGGTTCGATCGAAATGGCGAAGGTGCCGATACGCTGAGCCTGTTCGGTGATTTCCAGCTTGTCCATACCGATAAGCGGGCGCAGGAGCGGCAGCTCTGCCGCCTCTTCAATGACCGTCAAGTTCTCAGGTGTCTGCGAGGCCACTTGCCCTAAGCTATCGCCCGTGACGAGGCCCCAACAGTGCTCGCGTTTGGCCAATTCCTGCGCGATGCGGATCATGACGCGCCGGTAGAGCACCACGCGAAACGGGGCCGGCGCGTTCGCCACAATATCACGTTGAATCTCCCCGAACGGGATGACGTAGAGCGTCGACCGGTATTGATGGGCCGTGAGGATCTGCACGAGTTCGCGGACCTTCTCTTCCGAGGCACGGCTGACGAGCGGTCGGCCGGAGAAGTGGACGAAGAGGGCCCGGCATCCGCGCTTCATCATGCGATAGGCTGCGACCGGCGAATCGATCCCTCCGGAGATCAAGCAGGCGACTTTTCCGCTGACGCCCACCGGCATTCCACCAGGCCCCTGAATCTTTTTGGTCGCGTAGTAGACCTCTTTGGAGAGCAGTTCCAGATAGACCGTGAGGTCGGGATTTTTCAGACTGACTTTTTTGCCGGTTTCCTCACAGATGGCAGCACCGACGTCCCGCGCGACCTCCATGGAGGTCAGCGTCAGGCGTTTGTCGGCTCGTTTTGCCGATACGCGAAAGGTGGAAAAGGATTCCGATCGGAGCGCATCGATGACCGCTTTGCTGAGCGCTCCCAGGTCTGGATGGGCCAGATCGAGCGGCAACCCATGGGCCAGCGAAAAGTTGGCGATCCCGAAGACTCGTGTGAGCCGTTCTATGATGGCCTGGTCCGGAACCGTGTCAGGCAGGACCACGCGAATTCGGCTGCGTAGATTCTCGACGCGTCTGACGCCGAGATCTCTCAGCATCCATTGGATATTGCGGACGAGCCGCTCCTCGAAGTATTCCCGGTTGCGGCCCTTGAGGGCGATTTCGTGGTAATGGACGATGGCGCAGCGCATGTTTAGTGATGGGTGAGTGGTAATGGGTGAAGTGTGAGAAATAAGCTGTCGGACTCGGGTCAATTTTTACCCATCACTGATCACGCATCACCCTTCACTGTTTCCAAGAAACGCT
>JANYBU010000403.1 GCA_025360665.1 Nitrospira sp. | reverse complement strand
GTGGACATAGTGCGGGTGTCTGGGCGATGACTGTCGGCGCTATTCGAAGAAGGTCTTCATCTTGTCGAAGAAGCCGTCGCTGTCCTCTTCCATCGACATGCCGCTCTCTTTGGCAAATTCTGTGAGCAACTCTTTCTGACGGGCGGTCAGTTTGGTGGGAATCTGAACCTTGATGACAAATAATTGGTCGCCGGTGCTCTGGCTCTTGAGGCTGGGAATGCCCAGGCCTTTGATGCGCAGGATTTTATCTGGCTGCGTGCCGGCAGGAATCTTGATGACGGTATTGCCTTTCAGCGTGGGGACCTCGATCTTTCCTCCAAGCACGGCTGTGACAAACTGAATCGGGACGTCACAGAGAATATCGTGCCCTTGGCGCTGGAAGATCGGGTGCGGCTTGACGGTAATCGCCACATACAGATCGCCGGGCGGGCCTGCGTTGACTCCGTGTTCCCCTTCGTCCGAGAGGCGCAGGCGCATGCCTGACTCGATGCCGGCCGGAATGTGTACGGCGATGGTCCGTTCTCGATAGATGCGTTGACGACCTTGGCAGGCCGGACAGGGTTCTGTGACGATTCGTCCCGCCCCCTCGCATTGGCCACAGGGACGGGTGATGCTGAAGAACCCTTGCTGGAACCGCATCTGTCCGGCCCCTTTGCAACTGGGGCACGTCTTGACCGATGCGGCGCTCTTGGCGCCGGTCCCTTTGCAGTCGGTGCACACTTCCCATCGCGGGATTTTGAGTTTGGCCTCTTTCCCGTAGACGGCTTCTTCGAAGGTCAGTTCAAGATTGTACTGGAGGTCGTTGCCGCGCTCCGCCCGATTGCCGCCTCGCTGGCCCCCAAAAAAATCCTCGAAGATGTCGTTGAAGGCCTCGCCGAAGCCGCTTCCGCCAAATCCGAAGCCCTCCGGCCCGCCACCCTGCTGAGCCCCAGCGTGACCGAACGTGTCGTAGCGCTTGCGTTTGTCCTGGTCGCTCAGCGTCTCGTAGGCTTCGTTGACTTCTTTGAATTTTTCTTCTGACGCTTTTTTCTGGGCCTCTCCCGTCTGAAGGTCGGGATGGTGTTGGCGGGCCATCTTTCGATAGGCCTTCTTGAGCTCGTCGTCTGACGCGGTTCGGTCGACGCCTAAGGTTTGGTAGTAGTCGCGTTTGGACACGGACGCCATCTCTTTGGGTGAAAGTGCAGCAAGACCGAGCCCCGTGCATCGACGAAGCTCGGTCTCACGGATGGTATTCTAACTTACTTTTTGTCTTTGTCCACTTCTTCGAATTCTGCGTCGACGACCTTTTCATCCGTCTTGGCCTCGCCGGTTCCGGTTCCGCCTTCGGCGTCGGTGCCGCTGCCAGGTGCAGCCGATGCCGAAGCTTTCTTATACATTTCCTCAGCCAGCTTGTGGGACGCGGTCGTCAATGTTTGGGTGGCGGACTCGATTGCCTCGGGGTCCGTTCCCTCCATCGCTTTCTTCAGTGCGGCCACCGCTTCCTCGACCTTGGTCTTGTCTTCTGCGGCGATCTTGTCGCCGTGTTCACTCAGGTTTTTTTCCGTCTGGTAGATCAGGGTGTCGGCCTGGTTCTTGGCTTCGGCGGTCTTTCGCCGCTTCTTATCCTCTTCCGTATGGGCCTGTGCATTTTTCACCAGCTTCTCGACTTCTTCCTTGCTCAAGCCGCTGGACGCCGTGATCTTGATGGACTGTTCCTTTTGTGTCGCCAAGTCTTTGGCCGAGACATGGACGATGCCGTTCGCGTCGATGTCGAACGTCACTTCGACTTGCGGCATTCCACGGGGGGCGGGAGGAAGGCCGACCAAGTCGAACTGGCCGAGGAGCTTGTTGTCGTTCGCCATCTCGCGTTCGCCTTGGAAGACTCGAATGGTCACCGCCGTTTGATTATCGGCAGCCGTTGAGAAGACCTGGCTCTTTTTCGTCGGGACAGTCGTGTTCCGCTCAATCAACTTCGTAAAGACACCTCCGAGGGTTTCGATGCCCAGCGAGAGCGGCGTCACGTCGAGGAGCAGCACGTCCTTCACTTCGCCTTTGAGCACGCCGCCTTGAATGCCGGCGCCGATCGCAACCACTTCGTCAGGATTCACACCCCGATGCGGTTCTTTTCCGAAGAACTCTTTGACGGCCTGAATGACTTTCGGCATACGGGTCATGCCGCCAACGAGGACGACTTCGTTGATGTCACGGGCCGTCACGCCGGCATCGGACAGGGCCTTCTTACAGGGATCAATCGATCGCTGAATGAGGTCGTCGACCAGCTGTTCAAGCTTCGCGCGGGTCAGCTTCGTGACCAGGTGTTTCGGTCCGTTGGCGTCTGCGGTGACGAAGGGCAGATTGATCTCGGTTTCCTGTGACGAAGAGAGTTCGATCTTGGCGCGTTCCGCTGCCTCTTTCAGGCGTTGAAGGGCCATCCGATCCTTCCGAAGATCGATGCCTTGATCCTTCTTGAACTCATCGACCAACCAGTCCATCACGCGCTGGTCGAAGTCGTCGCCGCCGAGGTAGGTGTCGCCGTTAGTCGACTTGACCTCGAAGACGCCGTCCCCGATCTCAAGGATAGAGACATCGAAGGTGCCGCCACCCAAGTCATAGACGGCGACCCGCTCGTCCTTTTTCTTGTCCAGGCCGTAGGCGAGGGCCGCGGCTGTCGGTTCGTTAATGATCCGGAGGACGGTCAATCCCGCAATCTGGCCCGCATCTTTGGTGGCCTGGCGCTGGCTGTCGTCGAAGTAGGCCGGGACGGTGATGACCGCTTCGGTGACTTTCTCGCCGAGATAGTCCTCTGCGGTCTGCCGCATCTTCTGCAAAATCATGGCGGAGATTTCCGGCGGGCTGTAGCGCTTTCCACGCAATTCGACGTGCGCATCGCCATTGTCTCCCTCGGACACCTTATAGGGCAACCTCTTGGCGGCGTCTGTCACGAGCTGGCTATGGAACTTCCGGCCCATGAGGCGCTTCACCGAGAAAATCGTGTTCTCCGGATTCGTAATCGCCTGGCGCTTCGCAATCTGTCCGACGAGGCGCTCGCCCTTCTCGGTGATGGCGACGACGGACGGTGTCGTGCGGGCCCCTTCTGCGTTGGCGATCACAACCGGTTCGCCGGCGCTCATGATGGAAACGCAGGAGTTCGTGGTTCCAAGGTCGATACCGATCACTTTGCCCATGTGCCTACTCCTCCCTAACTAGGTCTGCCTATGATGATGTTGTTACGATGAACTGATTGTGTCGTTTGTTCCCGGTCAGCCGTCGGCCCGTCCCGTCGATACGCTCACCATGGCTGCCCGCAAGATGCGGTCATGCAGGAGGTATCCTCGCTGAAACTCGTCCACGACATGCCGCTCCGGAACCTTCTCGGACGCGACTGAGGTGATGGCTTGATGCGTAGCGGGATCAAACAGCTGGCCGAGTGTCTCGACGGGTATGACATGAAATTTCGTCAAGGCTTCCGTCAACTGCTTGAGGGTGAGATCCACGCCTTGGATGAGGACGTCGCTGCCCCCCCCTTCTCGTGAGGCCTTGATGGCCCGTTCGAGATTATCGACGACTGGTAAGAGCTCCTTGAGCAATTGCTCATTGCCGAACCGGATCTGGTCCCGCTGGTCCCGCTGGATCAATCGTTTATAGTTGTCAAACTCGGCGGCGAGCCGAAGATACTTGTCGTTCACGCCCTTCGCCTCTTCAGTCTTTGCCACGAGAGCTCGCTGAAGCGCCTCGACCAGGCCTGCTTCCTCCGTGGCGGGGCAATCGCCGGGCGATGGAGCATCCAAGTTCTCGATTGTATTCGCGTTCTGTTGTTCTTCAGGCATGAAAGTCCCCTCTGTCCGTCAGGAGATAGCCACAGGGCCCATAAAGTCAACGGGGGCAGGAAAATTAATTACTTGTGCAGAGGGAGGCGATCTTCAGACCTGCATGGTGGGAGGGGGAGCACCCTGAGCCCGTCGGTAGAGGAACTCAAGACCTTCTAACGTCAGGAGCGGTTCAATTTTTTGAATGGAAGTGGTTTCGGCTGCCAGGATGGAACTGAGTCCTCCGGTGCCGATCACGAAGGCGGAGCGTCCGAGCTCCTGTTCCATTCGCCGGACGACGGTATCGACCAGTCCTGCATATCCGAATAACAGGCCGGCTTGAATACTGCTAGCAGTGTCGGTGCCGATCACGGTTTTCGGACGGATCAATTCCACCTTGGCCAGTTTGGCGGCTCGTGCGAACAGGGCTTCCGCCGAGATTCCGAGGCCGGGGGCGATGACGCCTCCGAGGTAGTGGCCCTCTGCCGTGATGGCGCAAAAGGTCGTGGCGGTGCCGAAATCGACGACGATGAGATCGCGGTGGTATTTATTATGCGCAGCCGCAGCATTCACCAACCGGTCACTGCCGATTTCCTTTGGGTTGGCGTACCGGAGTATGAGCCCCGTGTCCGTATCCGAGGTGACGACTAGGGGATGCTGATGGAAATATTGTTCGAGCATGTTTTCGACGGTCTCGGTCAGCGCAGGCACGACGCTGGAGATAATGGCGCCGGAGAGACGTTGAGAGGGGATTCCTGCTGCCGTGAGGAGATTCGCAAAGAGGATGCCGTACTCGTCCGAGGTTTTTTTCACATCCGTGGCCAGTCGCCAATGGGCCGCCAGTGTGCGGTCGTCATAGACGCCCCAGACAATGTTGGTGTTGCCGATATCAACGACGAGGAGCATGGGACCTATTGTACGGTTCGCTCGGGTGGTTTGGCCAGCAGGATGCAGGAAAAGAATGCCGACCGCTTGAAATCCAATGGTCTGCATGTCTGGGACAAGCCCGGTCTGTCTGGTCCATCTGGTTGATCTGGTTTGTTTTGTGGGTCTTCTCCTTCCCGAGTGGGTGATTTCGGCCTGATTTCATATCGGGTCGAGCATGCAGGTGAGGACTTTGAGGCGCAGGTACTCCTCGTCACGTAGGCCGTAGCTGCGCCGCTGCATGACGCGGATCTTGTTGTTC
>JANYBU010000376.1 GCA_025360665.1 Nitrospira sp. | reverse complement strand
CTCGAAGTCGGTGGCGGGACAGGGAATCTTAAGGAGTTTGCGCCGTCCGTGGTGTGTACAGATATCGTCAAGTTGCCGTGGGTAGACGCGGTCGTGGATGCGCAACAGCTCCCATTTGCCAAGAGCAGTCTTGCGAACATTGTTGTGTTTGATGCCCTTCACCATCTTGAGAACGTTCGGTATTTCTTTGATGAGGCACTCCGCGTGCTGCAGCCTGGAGGCCGCGTCATCATCATGGACCCCTACATCTCGGTCTGCTCTTGGCCTGTCTACCATTTCTTGCATCCTGAACCGGTAGATTTCGACCAAGATCCTCTCGTGCTGAGCCCTCTGCAGCCTGGACGAAAACCATTTGACGCGAACCAGGCCATCTCGACGATTCTGTTCGAACGATCGAGCCGGCGCTTTCATGAGTTGTATCCAAACTTGAAGAAACTCCGGCACCATCGCCTGGCATTCTTCGCCTATCCGTTCAGCGGCGGCTTTGAGCATCCTTCTTTGATGCCGACCTGGATGGTACGTCCCGTCCTAGCGTTTGAGCGTCTCCTGAACATGTTGAGCCGGTATCTAGCCTTTCGCATACTCGTCGTATTGGAGAAGGGATCTCCTTAGGGGATCTGTCAGCAAGCTACGTGATGTGAACGATGTGGCGTCGGCGTGACAAGCAATAGTGATGCAACTGCTTACGTGGGCATGACAAGGTGCTTGCCCCGTATCTCTTTCCCCTCGCCGCTACGGTTATGGCATGAGAGTGAGGAGCGAGCAGCAAACGGCCCCGTCTACGTGACGGATTCGATCAAGGAAGGAGAACACGTATGGCCCACGTCCGCGTGATTCACGATCCAATCGGGGAGACGCTTACGGTCTATTTTTCTGATCCACGGGTCGATCAAGTCTGCGAGGAAACAGGCGAAGGGGTGGTTCTGATCAAAGATCGTCGGAGCGGGGAAGTGATAGGCTTTGAACGTCTTTACTACAAGCCGGAGGCAGGCCCTCACACGGTAACCGTGGAAACGTTGGTGGCAGAAAAGGTTGGTGAATGAGCTTCGGCAGAGAGCCCCGCAGGTCGTAATCTGGTGCTCAAAGAAGATGATTGAGACCCGTATCGCAGTCGGAGCCAAACAGGAGCAGCCTGCAATCGAGAAGCCGGTATGCGAATGCAGGGCGAGAGTCTCACCCAAGCGATCCTGGCCGCCATCGACGCACAGCCTAACCCGCATTGTTCATGAGCGCTTCTGCTGTATTCGCCGATGCCTGACTCAAGCGAGACGGGCGAGACTGGCGGGAAAAGCGCGACAAGCGAGGGTTGATCTGGTCTATCTGGTTCAACCAAACAAACGAGACAGACCAGATAAACAAGAGAGGCCAGCCGGTCCTCGCGCGCCATTCCGCCACTTCGCGATGAACCGTCATGAATAATGCGGGCTAAGCAAGCGACAAGACGGGCAGAATCATCTCTGGTCTCATCAAGTATCTTAAAAGAATAACCAGACAGACCAAATAGACGAGATAGACCAGATAAACAAGACAAACCAGATAGACGGAACAGACTAGACAGACCAGATGAACGAAACAAACCAGACAAACAAAATTGACCCAATCGCCCGTCCCGCTTTTCTCGCATTAGGATGAGGAACATGATTTTTGGAGTGTAGAGACAGTTGATCTGGAAACAGAGAGGACACGATGGGTGCGGTGACTTTTAGCGAGGCATTAGAACTGATTGAGTCCCTCCCTGAAGAGGATCGTCGGGATCTGCTTGATATTGTGAGGCGACGTCTTGTGGAAGAGCGGAGGGCGGAGATCGCGAAATCCATTCAGGCGGCGAGAGGAGAATGGGCACGCGGAGAGGTCAAGTGGGGCACCGTTGACGACCTCCTGCGTGAACTCCCTGAATGAGGCGATCCGGAGGGTGACATGGAACTAAAGGTCACAATTGAAGTATGGGGAAAGGGGCCGGTGTTTTTGGCCAAGACTCCAGAGCTCGATTTCATTTCACAGGGCCGTACCTTCGAAGAAGCTAAACAGAACCTCATCGAAGTGATCAAAATACAGTTTCGAGAAATGAAGGCAATGGGGACACTGGAGGAGTATCTGACGGAATGCGGCTTCGCCATCACGGAAGACCAAATTCTGCCAATGCATGAGGTCGTGGGATTTGAGAAGTCGACGGTCGTTCTTGGTTAATGGCGAGGATTGTTCCGATAAGTTGGCGGACGCTGCTCAAGGTATTTATGATGTTTGGCTGTCTCTATAAACGGAAAGAAGGCTCTCATCATGTGCTGAGCTACCCTGGCGCGAAGCGAGCGGTCGTGATTCCTGAATATGATGAAGTTGACGTCGAGATCATCAAGAACAATATGCGCACGGAACAGTATTTTGAGCTTTTGAACAAGAGTTAGTGCGGACACGATCTCCAGCGCATCCTTGCATTTCGGACGCGTTACCCATCGCCCTTGGTCTGGTGCGTCTCTCAGGGGACTCGGTAAACCACATAGACCGTACCGACTGTTATCACGATCTCACGCTCCGTGTCCCTCTTGCTTTGGCTTTTGCACCGACGCATTAGACTCGACCGACGCCGCACGTTCCACGCAATGCCCGCACTCGACGCTAGAGACGCAACAGACGTATCCGTTTCGTTCTAATTATTTTGCAGCAACGTCGAACCTCGGACATTCTGAACCGCAGCCTGAACCAGGAACTTCGAACCTCGAACCATTTCCATGGACCTTCACCACGAGTCGAAGTCAACAGTTATGCCAGCCCCCATTTGTTACGCTGTGGTAAATGACAATCCGTTGGTGTGAGGACGGTGCATGATGGAGGGAAAAGGTCGGGCGAGCCTCATAGAAGAAATGAAGGAGAGAGACATTCGTCCAATCCTCACGCGTATAGTCCAAGTGATCCGCCGATATCTGCCGGATGAGTCGCACCGGATTCTCTTGTTCGGTTCCTGGGCAACGTTGGAAGCCGCTCCGACCTCAGACATCGATATTGCAATCGCAGGTGCGACCGCTGTCGACCCGACCGTCATGTCGGAAATCCTCGAGGAGATTGATAAGTTGCCGACCCTGAG
>JANYBU010000343.1 GCA_025360665.1 Nitrospira sp. | reverse complement strand
TACAGATTTTGGGTCAGGTTGACTCTGTTATCCCAATGCGCAGCCCGGCAAATCTTTTAGCAGGATAATCGCGCGAGACAGGCGGGACGGACGACGGTCGATCTGGTCTATCTGGTCTATCTGGTCTATCTGGTCTGTCTTGTTCGTTTGGTTGAGCCAGATAGACCAGATAGACCAGCCGGTTCTCGCGCTTCACGCGGCACAGTCTGTGACCGCAGAAGGGGCGGCCCGACTACAGTCCAACCAACGTTTTAATTTCTGCCCGCAACATCGCGTGCTGTTCACCAGCCCAGGTATCGAGTTGTGGCAACAAATACGCCAGTGGCCCCGTGAAGGGGGGGACCATGGTATCCCGACGTTCCGCCAACATGCCGTCAGCATCGGCGATGCGGATTTTTTCGTCCGCGATATGCCTCGACAAGCATTTTGAAATCATGAGTTGTTGGCCTGGTGTCCCTGCAACAGCCCCAAGAATTTTGCTGCGGAGCACATCCAACTCTTCTGGAATGGCCACTTTCACGCGAACAGCCTGGGCAGTCGGCCAGGACGCCCGTTGGATCGAATAGTCATAGGAAAACACCTGCTCGCGAGGTTCGCGGTACGGTCCAGTCACATCCGTAATCTTCATCCGAGCATCCATTGCAATCTCCAGCAGGCTGCAGAAAAACTCAGTTTATACGCAAACACCGTTTGAATCTTGCATGGCGATACCATGTCAACATAGCCGCAGGATGCTCAAAAAGGCCGTTCAGCAAGGCCGCAGCCGATGAAAGCACCGGAGGCGTAGCCTCTGGGCTACGTTGAGGATGCTTCCGAGGTGAGAACGCCGCTGGCGGACTTTTTCAGCATCCTGCTAGGATCGTTCCCCCGACAGATAGCGCACAACTCGCTCGGCCGCGATTGCCCCGTCACGGATGCAGTCCGGAATCCCGACGCCTCGATAGCCGGCACCTGTGAGGACCAGTCCCTCATAGCGACTGAGGGCCGCCTCGATCTCCTTCAACCGGTCGAGATGTCCCAACGTATACTGCGGCATGGCCCTCATCCAGCGATTCACTTCCACAAACCCCGGCTCTGCAGTCACACCGCATATACTGGCCAACTCTTCTCTCACCCGTGCCACCAAGGCCTGATCATCCAATTGAAGAATGGCCTCTCGCCCGACTCCGCCGACGTAACAACGGACCAGCAGTTGATCTGGCGGAGCCCGGTGTGGCCACTTGAGCGATGTCCAGGTCGCCGCAATGAGGTCGCGTCCCTCTGCCCGCGGGACGACAAAACCGAATCCTTCCGCTGCGCCGGAGACCGCCGCACGCGGATAGGCCATCGCGATCGTCGCTGTAGAGGCATAGGGAATCATCTCCAGCAACCCGCCGGCAATGGGTGTGAGCGGACGAACCAGCTCCGCCGACACATAGGCTGGGGTTGCCAGCACGAGACTGTCCACGGACAAGGCCGCGCCGTCATTGAGGATGACATCATATATCCAACGACCGAGCTGATGGGATCGCACACGCAGGGCATCAACGGTACAACCTCCTTTGAGTGTGACGCCTTGGTCCGTCAATCGGTGGACGAGGGCGGCAACCAGATCCGACAACCCGTTCTTAAGGCTGACGAACATCGTGCGCTTCGGGCCGGAGTGCGTGGCGGATGAAGTGGCTTTCCGGGCCGTCATCATCCCGCGAATCACACTCCCGTACTGCTGTTCCAGCTCAACAAACCGCGGGAAGGTCGCCTGCACACTCATCTGCTCCGCGTCTCCCGCATAGATACCAGCCATCAAGGGTTCGAGCATCCGCTCGAACGCCTGCCGCCCAACTCGCCGCCGGAAGAACGATGCCAGCGACTCATCCACCGGCGATCGCTTCGCCGGCACGGCCAGATCCAGCCCCATCCGTGCGAGCCCTCCCCAACTCAAGAGTCCAC
Source organism: Nitrospira sp. (assembly GCA_025360665.1). GTDB lineage: Bacteria > Nitrospirota > Nitrospiria > Nitrospirales > Nitrospiraceae > Palsa-1315. The sequence continues at coordinate 1,071 of JANYBU010000343.1, read as the reverse complement.
TCCGGAGAAAGGGCCCTAACTGACTGGGAGAGATGACGACTAGTCCCTCTGGCAGTTCATGCAGACGGCCACGCGAGAAGACACAGGCCCTTTTGCTGGTCTCGTTGGTATTGATGAGCTGATCGGTCAGCCCCAATTTGGCACAGAGTTCGAGGCCAGCCGGCTTCTGAGACAGAAAAGAATCGGGTCCTGCCTCCGTCACAAGATCGCCGACCCGATGGGTGACGATCTTGCCTCCCCAGTCGGAAGTGGCATCGACCACCGTACAGCGGATCGGGATACCGGCAGCCGCCGCTCGCTCGTGAAGGGCGTAGGCAGTCGAGAGACCGGAAATGCCGCCACCGATGACGGCGACTGTACGAGGATTGGTCACGAGATACTGCAGAGAGATGATTCGTGTGCCCTGAGCACAGAGACTAGCGTGTCGATGAGCGCAGCCGAATCATTCAGCATCGCGATGCGTTCGAGTTGGAGGCCACGACCAGCCGCGAACTGTTTCAATTCGATATCGATATCGTAGAGCGTTTCCACATGGTCACAAAGAAAACCGATCGGCGCGATCAGCACCTGTCGGTGCCCATCGCGCGCCAGCTCTTCCACGGCCGACTCCACCGTCGGCCCCAGCCATTTTTCTCCCGATCGGCCCTGGCTTTGGTAAGCAAAACGAGTGGGCCTGCCGCCCAGCAGTGCCGTCACCGCCTCAACCGTGCCGTTCACCTCGTCGGGATAGGGATCCTTCATCGCAACGATACGCTCTGGAAGGCTGTGGGCCGTAAAGAGGACCGGCACCGTCTCCCGCACGTCGGCGGGGAACTTCAGCAGCGCCTGCTGGATGTTCTCGACGATTGCCGCAATCAGTCCGGGATGCCGGTGCCAACTGCCGACGTAACTCACCGGGCAGGTACTCCGCAACGTCGTCTGTGCTTCCTCCACTTTCTTCCGATAGGCCCCGGTGCTCAGAGAGGACTGTTGCGGAGCCAGACAGAGCCCGATGATGTGTTCGGGAGCGTGGCCGAGCAACTCGGCATAGGTCTCCTTGATAAACGGATGCCAATGCCGCAAGCCGACATA